>JBILDG010000049.1:0-9515 GCA_044352715.1 Chthoniobacterales bacterium
TGCCGTAGAAATTCATCAATGGCTGCGCACAATGATGTCCGGCCCGGACGGCAATACCCTCCGTGTCGAGAATCGTTCCGATATCGTGCGGATGCACTCCCTCTATCGTGAAAGAAACAACAGGAACTTTATCGGCAACATCGCCGTAAACTTTGAGTCCGGGAATTTCACTCATACCTTCCGTGGCATACTTGAGAACACTTTGCTCGACCGACTCAATTCGCGACAGACCCAGCCGTTCGAGATAATCAATCGCTGCAGCCAAGCCGATCGCACCGGCGATGTCCGGCGTTCCCGCCTCGAATTTTTGCGGCGGCTCCTGAAAGGTTGTTCCGCGCTCGAAGGAAACTTTGGAGATCATGTCTCCGCCCGTTTGGTAAGGCGGCAACCTTTCGAGCCAGGCAAGTTTCCCGTAAAGAACACCTATTCCGGTCGGACCACAAAGTTTGTGCCCCGAGAAGACAAAGAAGTCGCAATCGAGAGCAGTAACATCAATGCGGAAATGCGGTGTGGACTGACACCCATCGAGCAGCACGACCGCACCCGCGCGGTGGGCGCTGCGGATGATTTCACCGACCGGGTTGATGGTGCCGAGGGCATTGGACGCATGCACCAATCCGACAACCCGTGTTTTAGGCGTCAGTTTCCGGTAAAAATCCTCGAGATCAAGCGAGCCGTCGGGAGTGACCTCCGCCACCACGATCCGTGTTCCCGTCCGCTGTGCTGCAACCTGCCAAGGCACGATGTTGGCATGATGCTCCATGCGCGTGAGGAGGATTTCGTCACCGGGGCGCAACCAGTTCTGCGCCAACCCCTGTGCAACCATGTTTATTCCCTCGGTCGCACCGCGCACAAATACAACTTCCCGCGGCGAAGAAGCGCCAATGAAACGGGCCACCGTGTCACGTGCACTGTCATAGGCATCTGTGGCAACTTGGCTGAGGTAATGAACTCCGCGATGAATGTTGCCATTCCGGCGCGTGTAATAATCGTCCAGCGCATCAATGACAGCCCGCGGCTTTTGCGAGGTGGCCGCGTTGTCGAGATAAACGAGGGTATGGCCGTTCACCTTGGTGTCCAAAATGGGAAAATCGGACCGCACCCGTGGAATATCTAGTGAGCCGCTCATCACTCTTTCAGCGTAGCACAGGTGGCGAGGCAGCGACCTGATCAAAGCGGAGAGTCAAATCAAGGATTTCAGGGCGGGTTCCCACCCGCACCGGCGGACCCCATGTACCCAAGCCGGGCAAAACATAGACATGCATTGACCCGATTTTTAAATAACCGCTGCTGAACCCGAACAGAGCACGCACCAGATACTTGTTCGGCCACAGTTGGCCATCGTGGGTGTGGCCGGACAGCTGTAGGGCCACACCGAGAGCTTCAGCTTCGGCCAGCTCGACGGGCTGATGGTCCATCAACACCACCGGGGCAGAAGCGGGAACCAAACGGAGAATTTCATCGAGCGGACGACGGGCCCGACCTTTGAAACGTCGCACACTTAAATCTTCGCGTCCGGCCAACCACACTGCACCACCAGCCAACGGCACAGCTTCGTCGCGGAGCACCCGCACATTGTGTTCTTCGAGATATCGCACACCGGGCTCTACTCCGCCGATGTATTCGTGATTGCCGGTAACGGCGAAAACACCCATGGGGGCGTCAAGATCCCTTAAAAATTCACCAAGGTTATTTTCAATAACAGGCGGCAAATCTTCGTCGATGACATCGCCGGGCAGCAAAATCAAATCCGGATCCAAAGAATTTATCTGGTCAACCCATACCCGCACACGTGCCTGCGTCACCAGTGTGCCCAAGTGCCAATCCGAGGCAACAGCCACCCGCAAGCTTTCCGGGGCGCCGGGAGTTGGGGGCAAAGACACCGCCAATTTGACAACCCGCGGATGCAAAGCGTTCCAGTAACCCCACGCGACGAGCCCGCTCACCGCAACTACAAGCATCGTCGCCGCCCGAAATTTAGTCCTCGGCCACGCCGCAATCCATGATGCCGGGAGCCAGCGCAAACAAAAAAGCACGCGACCTCCGAGATCGAGGGCCAACGTCCCCAGAAACAAATAGTACATCAACGCAAACCAGAACGCTCCGACCCAAACAAGCGAAGATGACCAAGGACTCACCGCGATGTTCTCCAAATTGCGCCCGGCAAGGAAAGCCAACGCGGCAAACCAAAAGAGCACGGCATACGGCCACCGCCATCGCGGCTTCCAAGCCAATGACTGCCAACCGCGCACAAAGAGGTAAACTTGGATGGAAAAATAAACGGTGAATACCACCGCGAAAAAAATCAGAAATCCGGACCGCATAACCTCCCAAACCATACGCACAGGGCGATGCGAGGGTAAATGTCGCGGTTACACCGCAATAAACCCCATATTTGTTTACGTTGCCTTGGAACTCTCATGCACCCAAACTGAAACTTGATGACAACGTTGAACCCTACAAGGCCCCGTCATCAAGATCTGCTCGCATGGGTGGACGAAATGATGACGCTGTGCCAACCCGACCAAGTCAGCTGGTGCGATGGCTCGGAAGCCGAAGATCAAAATCTCAGGCAGCTAATGGTCGATGCAGGGTCTGCGATCCGTCTCAACGAAAAAAAACGTCCGAACAGCCTTCTCGTCCGTTCGGACCCGCGCGACGTCGCCCGCGTGGAAAAGCGGACTTTTATCTGCAGCAAATCAAAAGACGACGCCGGGCCGACAAACAACTGGGAGGACCCGGTGGTAATGAAGCAAAAGATGCTCGGTCTCTACCGCGGATGCATGCGCGGCCGCACGATGTATGTGATTCCTTTCAGCATGGGGCCCGTTGGATCCAAAATCGCCCGTATCGGTGTGGAAATTACTGATTCCCCCTACGTCGTCATCAACATGCGAATCATGACGCGCATAGGACAACCCGTTGTCGATGCGCTGGGCACCGATGGATTCTTCGTCAAATGCCTCCACTCGGTCGGTTACCCGCTCAACGACGGGTGTCCCGACGTCGCCTGGCCCTGTCATCCAGAAAAGACTTACATCACCCACTTCCCCGAAGAACGCCTCATCATGAGCTACGGCAGCGGCTACGGTGGTAACGCCCTTTTGGGAAAAAAATGCCTCGCGCTGCGTATAGCCTCAGTCATCGGGCGCGATGAGGGGTGGATGGCCGAACACATGCTTATACTAGGACTCGAAACTCCTGATGGGAAAAAAAGCTACGTCACGGCCGCCTTTCCCAGTGCCTGCGGCAAGACCAACTTTGCCATGCTGGTGCCCCCCGAGGCACTGAAAGAATACAAAGTTACCACTGTTGGCGATGACATCGCCTGGATTCAACCGGGAGCAGACGGAAAACCCCATGCCATCAATCCCGAAGCCGGTTGGTTCGGCGTCGCCCCGGGGACATCTTACAAGACGAACCCCAACGCAATGGAGTCATGCCGCCGCGACAGTATCTTCACCAACGTCGCGCTCACCGATGACGGTGACGTGTGGTGGGAAGGGATGACCGATGAACCGCCGGAACACTTGATCAACTGGCTGGGCGAGGACTGGACCCCCGGCTGCGGCAAACCCTCCTCGCACCCAAACTCGCGTTTCACAGCGCCAGCCCGCAACTGTCCGTGCATCGATCCGGAATGGGAAAATCCCGATGGAGTCCCGATCGACGCTATCATCTTTGGCGGGCGACGTATGAACGATATTCCGCTCGTGTTCGAGACTCGCAACTGGAACCACGGCACCTTCGTCGGCGCGACCCTCAGCTCCGAGCAGACAGCCGCCGCGGAGGGGCAAGTCGGCGCTTTGCGTCGCGATCCAATGGCGATGCTGCCGTTCTGCGGATATCACATCGGCGATTACTTCCGCCATTGGCTCGAAATGGGCGAAAAATTCGGCGCCCACAAACCACGTATCTTCCACGTGAATTGGTTCCGCAAAGACCGTAACGGAAAATTCTTTTGGCCGGGCTTCGGTGAAAACCTGCGCGTGCTTGCGTGGATCGTCGCGCGCTGCCGTGGGCAAGCTGGAGGCGGGGATAGTCCGCTCGGCATTGTGCCTGCTTACCAAGATATGCACTGGGAAGGTCTGTCATACCCCGAAAAACGTTTTGCCGAGCTGATGTCGGCAGACCCGGCACGCCTCGCCGATCAAGTCCATTCCAACGACAGCTTCTTCTCCGAAATCGGCCACAAATTCCCGGCAGAATTGAAAAAAGAGGAGGCCAGCATTATCAGCCGCCTGCAATCATGAGCAAAACTGTCGCCCTCGCCGCTGTATTGATGGCGGGCATCTTTTCGTCAACGCATGCGCAGAGTGATTCGCCGGAGGAAAAATTTACCATCGGCGATCAGGTGTCCGGCCAGCTTTTCGGCCAACTGATGTCCGTGCTGCAGGAGAAGATCACCTCGGACGGCGCCGAAGCGGCAATAGCTTACTGCCGCTTGGATGCGCTGCCGATCACCAAGGATGTCGGGCAGAAATTTCCGGAGATAAAATCGCTGCGCCGAACCGCGCTCCGCAACCGCAATCCCTCCAACAAACCGGATTCGACCGATCGCACCGTCCTGGAAGAGTGGCAGGAAGCTTGGACTCCCGGAACTCCACCGAAACCCGTCATACGCAAAGTCGACCTCAAGGACGGCAGCAAAGAAATTCGTTACTACCGCCCCGTCCCGACCATGGCGACTTGCCTCGCGTGCCACGGATCACCCGCCGATTTGTCCACAGAGGTCAAAGCGGCTTTGCGCAGGGACTATCCAGAGGATGAAGCGACGGGCTTTGCCGAGGGAGACTTGCGCGGGGCGATTGTCGTGACGTTCGCCGGCGACGAAAGCCCAAGCTCCGATTGAAGAAAATCCAACGTCTCCCGGCGAAAGATAGCAAACATCTCATTATCGGGGCCGCCGCGTGGCGATTCGGCGTCCAAATGATCCGCGCCCTTCACCGATACCTGTCGCAAGCGTCCGCCAAACATCGAAAGCAACTGCCTGGCATTGCCATTGTCGTTAAGCGCCGAGGCCTCGGCCAAAAGCGCCAATCCCGGCACTCGGACGCCAGCAGCCGCAATCTGACCTTGGCCATGACGATCCACGGGATCCAAACCGACCCAGGCATTGACCGGCGGCTTCAGCATGGCGGCTGCCATCAACGTCTCAAGACCGCCCTTGGAAAACCCGACCAAGGCGACCTTTCCGCTCGAGCGAGCAGCCACCGGCAAACGCGCCGACCGGGCCGACTCGGTCAACTCGACCACGGCGCGGGCATTGCGCGCGGGATCGACCAAGGCCGGCATATTCGGCACCGCCGCAATCATTCCGGCTTCTGACAAAGCGACACCCCAGTGCGCCATGTTTTCCTTGCGCCCCAAAAAACCATGCACAACCACAACCACGGGCGCAGGCCGGCTATTTCGCGGGCGATAAAAATCCACCGGAATTCGCCCCGCCCCCGATTGAATCATTTTGCTGTCTTTGATCACATTCTCCGGCACCGCCGGACGGGAAACACATCCCGCCAATGCCACAATGAACACTGCAAAAAGAGAGAGGTTACGCATTTCTGACCTCATAACTTGACGTGCAGCTTGGCCAGCCACCTATCCGGGATAGCGACGCCAGAAGCTCCAACCAAAGCCCCCACCACCACACTACGATGACAATTGTCGCCGCCGAGATTGGCATTCGCAATGAGGGCTCTCTCGAGATCGTCTGCGTATTTCCAAGCGAGAAAGAGCGATGCAGGAAAAGCATCCGCCAGGTAGCACGCCGGACTAAGGATGCTTCCGACAACTTCCTCGTCCGTCCTCGATGACCATGACTCGAATTTTTTACGCCCGCACCAACCTTTGCCGAAACGCTCGATACCCTCACGGACATCAGCACCATTGAGAATAACAAAAAGCATGCGCGCAAAATCTCGGGCCGCCGTTTCAACAAGTTCTCCGCGATGCGTTAAACGAACGTGAGCCGAGACCGCCTTCAACAAAGACTCTTCATCATCGGCAAACCAAGACGCCAGCACCGGCACATGCGACAAACCTCCGATGTGGATATCTTCCCCGCCACAGTCCTCGGGCTTCTTTCCCCGGGCATAGTTGGTGAAAAAATTCCGATGGCATTCCTCGATGTAAGTGTCGTGATGCCTGCCCGGCGTCGTCATGAAATCAATGTAACGCCCCAGGTAGTCCACAGGCTCGTAGTCACCACACTCGGCCAGCGAATCGAGCAAAACGCGGGCCAACTGCATGTTCATCGTGTTCTCTCCAGCTTGCAAAAATTGGTGATAATGCACGCCGCGCTGCCCCCAAAATCTCGCTTGGTCATGCAAAATCTCGCCCCGTCCATCGGGAGCGGCATAGGAAGAACGCCAAAGGATGCTGTCGGGGTGCGGACTTTTGGGAGCCACGAAATCTCTCACAAATCCGTAGTCCCTAAACAATGCCGCCCGGTCATAATACCAGTGAACCGGCATTGCCAAAGCATCACCCGCAAATGCACCCAAGAGACAATTACGACGGCGAAGATTGTCGGAAAAGAAAGTGCTTTGTGGCGGAGTTGGCATAAAAGACATTCGCCGCGCCGCAAGCAGCAGGCAAGCACACCCATCAGCCACGGCATTTGACACACATGCGCGCTCCGTTTATTCATGTTTCTCCGCTAATGGTGGCCGTAGCTCAATGGCAGAGCCCCGGATTGTGATTCCGGTTGTTGCGGGTTCGAGTCCCGTCGGCCACCCACCCCTCTTTTTGGGGTAAACCAAGGCTGATTTACCTACGTAAAATGGCATTTCTTTTGCCGTTTTCCAGAACTTTCGGAGGTGCCACAAAATACCGGTTTCAGGCCACAATTTTGTCACTTTTTGTCACCTCACTTGGGCGCCGCCGCTCTTTGCCGCAAGCCACTGCATCAAGGCAACAAACAGATCAAATAATCCCGAGGTGATTTATTCGCATTTTTTTGAGAAACCGCTCGGCAGAGGCCACGGGAGCATTGCGGCGGTGCTACGTTGCAAAAGCGTAAGATCATTCGTCTTCGCAGAGAGATACGTGGATGAAAGACCTCCCAGCCGAGGTTCGAGGCACGCAAACAGGATTAGAACGCGCTGACAAAAATAGTCGCCAAAACGCCTATCACCTGATGTTGGTGAAACTCTCTGAATCCAAAGTCCTAACCGAAGTGCTGACATATGTGACAAAATCCGCTGACAAAAACCATTCTGACAGTGCTGACATAATTACACATCACCGCCCCCCCTAAGGGGGGGCGTGTGTATTATGTCAGCTGTCAGCACGCGCGAGGAAGGAGGCCAAAAGACCAAAAACTCCTCAACCACGCGGCTCACGCAGCTAAGACGTCGAGTTAGCCGATACATGGAGCGACCTTCAAAAGCCAACACCCAGCATTTGCGCGCCAAGGCCTCACTCGCGCGTCGAAAGCCCACGCGAGGGTTAAACACAAAAAACGCCCAACACACCGAAATTAGCGGAAAGCAAACGCCGGCGGCTCGGCCCAGGATCAAGAACCTGCTCTATGAAATCTGCGAATACATTTGGATGCGTCGCGAGAGCGTGACTCGGAACGAATCAGCAGGACTCTTCAGGCGCTGCATCGACCCACCACGGGGCGCTGCAAATTTCCTTTTCGCGATGGAAGCGCGTACGATTTGCGTAAGTCTTTTATCCTCAGCGTATATTTTGCTGCTGAAAAAATGCCGAATAAACCGATGAAAAATTCTATAGCTGCAGCTGCTGCAAATAATACACACACCCACCCCCTAAAGGGGGGTGGGGTTGTATTTGCAGCTTGCAGCACGCGAGAAGACCGTGGCCATATAGCTTTGGTAAAAAACCTCGGGGTTCACTGCGCAAAACTGATATAATTGCAGATGCGGAGTTAGACCCAATTGTAGAAATGCCCCGCATTTGCGCGTAAAAGCCCCTAGCGCACGTCGAAGACTCTGCATAGGGTAACCATAGCCAAAACACATAAAACAGCGTTTTTTTGTGAGGGGATTACGAACGACTGACCGCGAGCAATTTCGGAGGATCAAGCCGTCGCAATTTCCCAGCGGATGCAAACTCCCCTCCCTAGTCCAGTTGCCATCGTGCGTTAGTCGATCGCGTGATTTTCATCGTTATCGTTCCACAACACGACAAGCGCTGGTTGACAACGGAGACACAAAATGTGCGATAACAAATTAACCACCTCTCCACATCCATACCTCGTGAAACTTTTAATTAACCCATTGGCTCCCGATTCAGACATACGCATCACGCCGCTCGGACTACATTTTCAGCGTGAGCCCGATTTCGCAAGGTGGAGCGCACTCGGCATCCAAATCAGCCGAGTACTTAGAAGTATCGAGTTCACCATCGGCGACTGGCTCGTTTACGGCGACGAAAATTTCTGCAGACCAGGACCGGGAAGACCGACCAACTGCAACTATCAGGAGGCAATTAGGACCACGGGCTTGGACGTCGCTCTTTTACGCGATTACGCCTACGTCAGCCGCCGAGTGCATTTGTCGCGTCGCACCGATAAATTGTCGTGGACCCATCACCGGCTGGTGGCGAAGTTGCCACCGGAAAAGCAGAAATACTGGCTCGAATTGGCGGCCAACCATGCCGAGCACATCAGCGTCAAGCGCCTACGCAAATCGATTTGCGCCGATCGCCTTGTCTCGCTGGAGGAACTCAAAATGCCTGCAGGCGACCGGGCCATCATCACCCACATTCCGCCCATCAACCGCCTAACCCTCTGGTGGGAGGATGCCGGCGGCCGTGACTGGTTGCGCACGCGATCCAAGGCCCAACTACGCAACATGCTGGTCGACTTCAAGCCTGCCATCGACATTGTCAACGCTCTTCACTCCGAATTCGAGATGCGCCCCGGAGAGTATTGGTAGCCGACATCCGCAGCGCTCCTTGCGCCAGAACGAAGTCGCACACGGCGCGTTGTACAAAGTCGTATTGCATTCGTCCAAAAAGCCCAGTCACCGGCTCGGAAACCCGATTACGCGGGAGTGCCATGTGCGGATCGGAACGGCTTTCCGCTCATCCAGCCATACCCGCCGAAGTCCTGACGCTGGAACTCCAGCCAATCCAAAACCTCTTTCTCCGAGAACCGCACCAGCTCGCCGACTTTGATGTCGGGCAGACCCATCTTCCGTAATCGATCGATATGGCGTCGGGAGCAGCACAAGAATTTGGCTAATTCCTGCGTGGTCATCAGCGCCCGTTTTTCGGGTGCGTCCTGTCGTGCGTAGTCCTGTGTCTTCACACCATGGCGCACGGTGTTAACGCTTTGACGCACCCAGTCGTCCCCTGTCGCAGGTCGCAGGTGGAAATCCACCATTTTCCACTTTTTCCACTCCTTCCAATCCGCCCGTAAGCTGCCGCCTGTTTGAGCGTAGGACCCTCGTTATCAGCGTTTTGCTACTTTCGGGTATGGGAGGGATGCCCCCGAAAAAAGTGTAAAGCTGAAAAACGTTTTCTCATGGGATTTAACTGGGGGA
>JBILDG010000272.1:0-2765 GCA_044352715.1 Chthoniobacterales bacterium
AGATCCGTGGTAGACCACCACGTTGATAGGTTGCGGGTGCAAGCACAGTAATGTGTTCAGCTCAGCAATACTAATGATCGTCCGGCTTGGTCATTTTTTTCCTCTGAGGGCCCTTCGGGGCCGCTCAAGAAACTTATGACTTTACTATACTGTTGGTAGTTGTGCCTCTATGCAGATGTGAAGGAACATGACGTGTTCTTCTTTGAAAATTTGGCAAGTAGTGATCGGCAGAAACCGGTCCGCGCGAAAGCAGCGGTTCGAATTCTGGTGATCCTAGCGCAGTGGAACCACCCGTTCCCATCCCGAACACGGAAGTGAAACGCTGCAGCCCCGATGGTAGTGCATCTCTAGGTTGCGCGAGAGTAGGACATTGCCAGAATCCACCCTCCCTATGGTTTTCCATAGGGAGGGTTTTTTATTTTAAGGATGCATCCCAAAAATCACTCGACGCCCCATCGACTAAACACGAACCTCCAAAACGCCATGTCCAAAAAATCCAACTCTGTCCGCAACACCCTCATGATCGTAGGTGGTGTTTTAGGTATGCTTATTCTATTCACCGTGATTCTGCGCGTCACGCTGGCACCGCTTTATCAGGAAGTTGAGCAAATGCAGTCGGGTGAAGGTGGATCAGGAGGTGGATACAGCGGGGGAGGTGAAAGTGGTGGCACCGGGTCCAATGTCAACATCGACCTTGGGGGTTTTGGTGGACTGCTCAACTGGGCCTTAGGCTGGGCTTGGGGAGGCCCCGGATGGAATAGAGCAGCTCCCGGCGGAGGTTGGTGGGGTGGTAGCTGGTGGAATAACTGGAACGGATCATGGGACCGAAACGGGAACTGGTATGATCGCAACGGCAACCGAGTCTACAGTAACGACACCTTCGACCGAACAGTGAATCGTGATGAAAACAATTTAGACCGCACAACACGGGATAATTTCCGTGGCGACCGCGACGCATTTCACGGCGGCGGCGGTCACTTCCATGGTGGCGGACGCCGCTGAGGCGCATCGCACCCTTCTAAGATATTACGGCAGCGACGGAATCCCCTACGACTGCCTATCAACGGCATAACATTCTTCATGAGGCGCTTACATGGTGTCATGACCCTAGTCAAAAGCGCGTCAACTTCGTTTTGAACCTCGCCGCCTTGTCTTTAGTCACCAAACTACCCAGCACTACGGCCTCCAGCGCTGTCGTAATCATCCGCCTAATGGTCGGGGGAATATTCCTGTCCGAAGGAATCCAGAAATTCCTCTATCCGGCAGAGCTGGGAGCCGGGCGCTTTGCCAAGATCGGTATTCCGTGGCCCGAAGTGTTGGGCCCGTTTGTCGGCGGCGTTGAAGTGATCTGCGGTTTGCTCGTCCTGCTGGGACTACTCACCCGTCTGGCCGTGGTGCCCCTCATCATTACCATGGGCGTGGCACTGATTTCGATCAAAGTCCCCATCTTGCTCGGCCAGGAGTTTCTCGGTTTCTCACTGCGACCGCTCCCGCGCTACGGCTTCTGGAGCATGATGCACGAATCGCGAAACGACATCTGCATGATGCTGGGATCTATTTTTCTTCTTTTAGTCGGTGCAGGTAAATGGTCGTTGGATCACAAAATCGTCGCGGACAGACAGCACGAAAGTAGCACCTATAAATCATTACATCAGATGTAGGGTCAAACAAGTTGGTGGCTCTCGGGTTGGAGGACGACTTCGGCGAGGACGAGGTGCGGCGGTGCGTCGATTGCTTGGAGGATGAGATCAGCGGCAGTCGCGACAGGAATCATTTTGTCGCGCTGCACGGTCATACTGAGATCGTCCCAAAATGGCGAATCGACGCCACCGAGGAAAAAGAGGCAAAAACGAATACCGCTGCGTGCATATTCTTGGGCGAAGGTTTTGATCAACCCTGTGACGCCGAACTTGCTGGCGATGTAGGCCGAGGCATTTTTCATCACCGCTTTGCCCAAAATGCCGGGCAGCGTGATGAAGAGACCGTGTTTCTGGGCGGCCATGACTTTGCAGGACTCGCGGGCGATGAGAAAAGTGCCCCGCAGGTTGGTATTCACGACTTTGGTAAATTCGGCGTCGCCGGTGTCGGCAGCGGATTTGATCAATCCGATCCCGGCACAGTGAATCACACAGTCGAGACCGCCCATCGATTCATTGGCGCGGGCTAGCAACCCCTCGGCCGCACCCGGCGCCGTGATGTCTGCAGCGACAATCTCGACTGACGATGCACCGGTGCAGGCTTCGGCAGTCTGCTTCAGCTTGGCTTCCGATCGGCCACTTAGTGTCAGCTTGGAGCCGCGTGCGGCAAGGCGCACGGCCAGTTCGCGTCCGATACCGCTCGAAGCCCCGGTGATGAGAAATTTGTCCATGGCGATAAGCATTACGTCACATCACCTTGGATGGAAACATGACAATCACGCGTCGCGCAGTTTCAACTTCGAGAGGATGCTGAAGTCTTCGAGGGTGGTGGTGTCCCCTTTGACGTCTTTGCCGCTGGCAATTTCTTTGAGCAGGCGGCGCATGATTTTTCCGCTGCGTGTTTTGGGCAGCGCCTCGGCGAAATGGACATCGTCCGGTTTGGCGATGGCGCCGATAGCGTGGCCGACGTGTTTGCGGAGCTTTTCGCGCAACTCGGGGCTGGGTTTTTCGCCTTCCTTCAAAGTTACAAAGGCGACGACACCTTGTCCTTTGATTTCGTCGGGGCGTCCGACCACGGCGGCTTCGGCCACCGAATGGTGGCTGACGAGCGCGCTTTCGATTTCGGAG
>JBILDG010000273.1:0-2759 GCA_044352715.1 Chthoniobacterales bacterium
CCTCGTGCACGCTCTTGATCAGATCGAGCGCGTTGGGCCCCTGGATCTGGTAGCGGTAAATGAGCCGGCTGCCGTCGTTGCTCACCGTGCGATCGTCGCGGGTGATCTTGACGTCATAGCCGCCGGCGCGCGCGTGGAACTCGACCCAGTTCGGCACCGAGGGGCGCCCGACCACGCTGACCTTCTCGTCGGTGTGGCCGAAGAGGATGGCGTCGCCGATAACGTAACCGTCGTCATTGCAGGCCACGATCTGCTTGGCCCGGTCGGCGCCGAAATTCTTGAAAGTATTGACCGCCACGTCGGAAAGCAGCCGCTTGACGTCCGGCCCCTCGAAATAAACATCGGTCATGTGGAACGACTGGTCGAAAAGAACGACGCTTTTCTGCCAGGCCTCCTGTTCGTCGCGCCAGTTGGTGTATTCCGGCGCGAAGGGGAACTGGTAGCCGCCGACCTGCGCGTGGCGCAGCATGTCGACGGGGTTGGGATATTCCTGCAGTTTTTGTTCGAGGTTGGCGGGGTGTGTCTTGTTCATGGTGATGTCTTGGTTGTGAAAGTGGGGGCCGGAACCGGAGCCGCGGGCGCGCCGTCCTCGCGCTCCATTTTTTCGTATTCGGCAAAAATGTCCGGCTTGGTCGTGTGGTCGCGCTCGAGCCAGGTGTTGGCCCAGCTGGAGGTGCCGCGGAGGGCCTGGTTCTGGATGACCGGCGCGTGCGCCAGCAGGTCCATTTCGCGGCCCTCGTATTTCATCCGGTCGTAGGCCCGGCTCCAGATACACTCGAAGTCGTCGACCTCGCATTGGCCGTCGCGCGTGCCGCCGCAGGGGCCGTTGCGCTGGTTTTTCGCGCAGGCCGATTCGGGGCAGAGGAAGGCGATATCCGGGAGCGAACAGTCGCCGCAATCTTTGCAGCCGAACATGACCGCTTTACCCGCGTGCTCGACGGCGCGCAGCAGTTTCGGTCCCTGCATGGGATCGGCGGACGAGGCGCAAAGCTTGCGACCGGCATTCCACAGTCCGCGCCCGGGGGTGAACATTAGGTCGTGGAAAATTTTCGACACGCGGTAGTTGAGGTCGACATTGGCCGTCGGCCGCCGCTCGCCCAGCGAACGCTCGTAGGCCGGATCGAGCGCGTCCTCGCGGCAGAGGCCGGTGGCCGGATCCTCCGCGAGGAGGAAAAATTCCCCTAGGCGCGAGAAGAGGATTTCGCGGGCGAAGGTCCGCCAATCATCCGCGCCGAAGCCGCGCTCGATGGCGAGCACGCGCTCCACCTCCTCCACGCGGTGCAAGCCGCCGATGTATCCGCCGCGGTAACCGAGACCGCGAAAGACCGCCAACTGCTTGGCCGCCAGCTCGAGGAAGAAAGCTTTGCCGCGGTCGGGTGAAGACGCATGCCGCCGGCAGATTTCGAACAGTTCGTCCGAGATGGCCACGCCCGGAATGGTCTGATCACGGAACAGCCGGGCCGCCGCCGGGTTGAGCACGAAGACGTTGCCGATGAGCGGCACGTGTTCCAACCCGCGCCGACGCATCCACGCGATCTGCTCGTGGATCTTGCGCGAGTCGTAGCCGATCTGGTTGATAATGAAACGGGCGCCGCTCTCGATTTTTTTCTCGAGCTTGAGGTATTGCGGCACGACCTCGTTCTCGCGCAGCTTGAAATTGGTCGTGACCGCGCCCGGGTAGAACGAGGCAGGAGCCAGGCGCGTGATGGCCGGGACCTCCCCATGGAACTTGGGGACCATGAGCCCGTTGTTCATGTATTGCAGCATGGTCAACAGGCCCACCGAGTCGGTGTCGAAGACAGGCTTGGCATGGCCGGCGATGCCGCGGGCGGGGTAATCGCCCGAGAGGGCGAGGATGTTGGTGAACCCGCCGTTGGCCAGCAACCAAGCTTCACTCTCGAGTCCGTTGCGGTTGAAATCTTTGCAGGAGAGATGAATGACCACGTCCTTGCCGACCTCGCGGATCGGCTGGCCCAAGGCCGCCGGGCCGAGCATCGGATTGCCTCCGGCGTTGTCCGTGATCGACACCCAATCCACCCCGGGGAGCGCGGCCAATTCCAGGCCGAAGCCCTGCACCCGCGCCGCTTTGCCCGCGGTGAGCATGCCGCGCGTCGTCACAAGTTCCGCGCCGATGACAAAGTCGCGCGTGTCCTCGAGCTTCTGCCGGAAGGTGACCATCAGCCGAAGTTACCAGACCGTCGTCTCCCCGTCTTGGCGATCCGGGGTTGCTATGATTTGCAAATCGGGTTTTCTTGGAAATCGTGACCGACCTCGCCAGCCCCGTTCTCCGTCCTCTCGCGGTCTCCGTGCCCCCGCGTTCGGCGGTCTTTGCCGAAAGCGTCCACGGCGAGGGTTTCCGCATGGGCGCGCGTCGCGATCCTTTCCGCAAAATCATCTACATCGTCCGCGGATCCATCGCGCTCGAGCGCGAAAACGCGGCCACGCTGCGCGGGGGTGAAGGCGCTTTCTTCGCCGTGGAGGAAGGCGAACTCCACCGCATCCGCGACTTGTCACCATCGACCCTCCTCCTGCTGTGTCTCGGTCGCGAATTTCTCGCGGGCGCGCCCGAACGCGCCGCCCTTTGGGACCGCATCCATGGCGTGAACAACGGCGCGGTCGTCCGCCGCGCCCGCACCGGGAAACAGCCCTCCTACGAGAGGCTGTGGCGGGTCGCGTTGTTCGAGCAAAACGCCGACGCACCCGGACACGCCCTGCAAGTGCATTGCTGCGCCGACCAAATCCTCATCCACCTCGCCCGC
>JBILDG010000274.1:0-2755 GCA_044352715.1 Chthoniobacterales bacterium
CAGATGAAGCCCGCCACGGCGCAGAGCAGGTAATTGCGCACGAGCGGCGCGGGTCCTGCCGGACGCACCACGCCGGTTGAGGCGCCATGAGCAGCGGCCTCGCGATTGGCGGCGATTTCGGGGGCGTCGGACATCATCACGCCCTCCACCGCGCCCATCTCGGCGACGTGGTCGCGGCTGGTGTTGAGGTATTGGTGGGTGGAGCGGTTGCGGATGTTGAGGGCGACGCACCACAGGAAGTTCGTCGTGAAGCCGCCCCACAAGACGACGACAAGGATCGGCAGGTTTTGCCAGAGCGGACTGCCGCCTTCCGATTGCAACGCGGCCAGGGTGATTTCCCCGATCGGTTTGCCGGCAGCCAGGCCGTAGGCGAAGCACGCGCTCATCACGCCGGCGAAGGCGGCGACGATCATGCCTTTTTTGAAGTCGAATTCCTTGACCGCGGCGGCTTTCTGCTCCGGCGAAAGTTCGCTTTCCTTGGACATGCCCGCCGCGCCGCTGATGCCGATGCCGAGCAGGCAGGCGGCGACGCCGGCGAGGACGGTCAGCCCGGAAGTCGTCGTCAGCAGGGTCCCGAAGGTCCCGGCGAAAAGCGGCGGCATGAGTGTGCCGAAAGCCGCGCAGAACCCGAGCGCCACGGCCATGCCGAGCGCGATGCCGAGGTAGCGCATGGTCAGGCCGAAGGTCAGCCCGCCGATGCCCCACAGGGTGCCGAAAAAGTAGGCCCACAGCACGGACGAGCGGGGCGCGTCGGCGATGTGTCCGTAAAGATCGGGCACGAGCAGTGCACCGATGAGGGACGGCGCGACGATCCAGCTGAAGAGTCCGCCGACCAACCAGTAGGTTTCCCACGACCAACGGCGCACGCCGCGGTAAGGGATGTAGAAACTCGCGGCGGCCAGGCCGCCGATCCAGTGCAGGATGACTCCGAGGGCAAGGTTCATGGGTATGGGTGGGTTGGTGGGTCGAAGATGAACTCGATGGTCAGCAGACGCGGACCACATCCATCGAGAGCAAAGCGCCGAGTTTGGTCAGGCGGTCGGAAATGTGTCCCACGCCGACCGCGCAGTGGTGGGCGGGTCCCTGTTCGTTCCAGCGTTCGACAAAAGCGCGGGCGCCGATGGGGAAGCGGTAGCGGCTGTTGGTGTTGCCGATCTCGAGGATGGGACCCGGCACGGATTCGCCCTCGGCCACGAGCAGTTTGAGGGAGCCGTCGGCGTATTCGACGACCGAGAGCAGGGTGACCGGACCGTGCTGCACGCTCATCTCGACCGAGAGGCCCTGGCCCACTTTGCCGTGGTAAACTTCCAGCGGACGCACTTTGGTTTGGCCCGAGGCGATTTTGATGTGCCCTGGTCCGTCGTGGCCCATGAGGACAACATCGTCGTCGAAATCCATCGCATAGTATTCGGTGAAGGATCCGCCGGCGCCGAAGGCGTCCATGATTTTCATGGCCTGCGCGTTTTTCACCTCGTATTCCCCGGCCACGGGGATGCCGCGGGCGGTGAGCAAGGAGGTGCCGAGGATGACCGAACTCATCACGTCCTCATGCTCCACATTCCCCGTGCCCATGTGGTAGTAGGCGAGCGAGCCGAGATTTTTCGCGGCGACCAGCTTGTCCAGGGCGACCGAAGTGCGGGCGGCCCTCTCCAGTTCCTCCGGCGCACAGTCGTTCTGAATGTCGAATGTCTGGCGGAACTCAGCAAGCTTGGCTTCGACGTCCTTCGGGGTGACCTCGCGGCGCAGCGCGGCCAGTTCCTCCACCTCGACGATTTCCAGATGTCCGCCGAAATACGCGATCTGCCGCGTGGTGTCGGTGTGGATATCGAGCATGCCGTTGTAATAGTGGCCCATCAGCCCGAGGCGGTTGTGGGCCATGAGGTGCGCCACGCGCGCGGCCTCGATCCAATCGTCGATTTCTTTCCACGCCGGATCGCCGGGCTGCAGCGTGCCGGTGACTTGGTGGAATCCGATGCGTGCACGGTTGAAAGCGTTGGCGATTTCCGGCACCGGGCACGCGCCGCAATGAGCCAGCCATTCGCCGGTCATTTTGGTGCGGTCACCCATTTTGTTGAACGCCTTGTAATCCAGCGCCGCCACCGGTTGCAGATTGAGAATGATCACGGGAACCTTGGCTCGCTGCACCACGGGCAGAACGGTGGAACTCAGCGCATAAGTCGTGACGTGGAGGAAAATGATGTCCACGTCGGCGCGGCGGAAGTCGTGTCCGGCTTCCATCGCTTTCTCCGGCGAATCAATGAGCCCGAGATTGCACACTTCAACGCCGGGTCGTCCGAGTTTTTGCGCGACTTGGCCGAGGTAGCCTTCGAGCTTGGGTTTGAGTCCTTCGAACTGCGACCAGTAAGCCTCGAGGCCGATGCCGAACAATCCGACGCGGAGGGGATGGGATGAATTTTTCATGGGATGTAAACGGAGAGGGGGAAGTTCATCAGCTACACGGTTTGTCAGGTCATTTCAAAGGAGTCTGGTGCGAAAGCTGTGGCGGCCGGACCCCAGATTTTGCAGCGGTTGTCCGGGAAGACGCAAGGCGGCTTGTGCCCCCGGCGGGACAAGGACCTCACCGCGCAGGGACCGTCCGCGCAGGGACCAGCGGCACGCGGAACGGCCCCGCGGGGTGTCGAGTTGGCAATCCGCGGAGGTGAGGCCCCCTCCGGGTTCGGGGGCGAAGAGAATTTTTTTGTAGCCCGGGGCCAGCGGGCGGATCCCTCCGATGACGGCAACCATCCACTCGCCC
>JBILDG010000275.1:0-2747 GCA_044352715.1 Chthoniobacterales bacterium
ATGCAAGGAACTGTGGAAGGCCAACAACCATTTCAACCGCCAGGATTTCACCAACCACCACGCCACCCACACCTTGGGCTTGGCTCTGATGGGCTCTTACCTCGGCGACCGCGACCTCGTGCAATACGCCCTCGCCAGCCCGGACAACGACCGCGACTTCACCGACCTTATCGAGGGGCTCATCCTTATGCCCGGCGACGAAACGCACCACCGCGAACCGGATCATGCTCCGCCGCCGCAAAAAGGCGAAATGTATGACCGCTACCGACACTACACGGCGCAGGGCCGCGGCCTGCAATACGCGCACCTCGCGATGAACATGATGGCCCAGACCGCCGAGATCGGACGCCATCTCGGCCTCGACCTCTGGAATTACCAGGCCCCCGGCGGGGAAACGCTGCGACTTCCTTTCGAATATTATTCCGACTTCTACCGATTGGGAAACGCCGGCATCAAACACGGGCTCTACAAGGGGGAGACGGACCGCATGGGGCATGCGCTTGACACGCCCGCGACCTTCGAACTCGGGCTGTCCCGGTTCCCTGACAGCCAGCCTCTGCGCGATCTCATGTGGGTCATGGATCGTCCGCTGCACCGCTGCCACACCCTCGGGCCCGTCTTGCTCACCCACGGGCACGTTTTCCCCGAACAGAAGGGCCTCTCCCCTCGGCCGCGTCCGCCCGCACCGGCTCCCGCCCCGGTCGTCGAGGGGGTCAAGGTCCCGGAATCATTCGGTCCGCACCCGCGACTTCTCTTGGACAAAGCAGGGCTCGACGCCATGCGCGCCCGCGCCCTCTCCGGTGAGGAACCGTGGCAGACCGCGTGGAAGGAACTCCAAGTCAGCGCCGACGCGGCCATCAAGCGGCTTCCAAAATGGAAAGCTTACACCGGCGATGATCCTTCCGCGTTCTACAGGTCCCTGCTTCCGCAAGCCGAGGCAACCCGGGACCTGGCCCTCGCGTGGTGGATCACCAAAGAGGAGAAATACGCGGACGCCGCGCGGCGCATCATCGGAAGCTGGTTCGCGGCCCAACCACTCCCCGGCACCCTATTCCCCGCGGACCACCCCTCGGCCGGCGTCAAAGGTATGATGATTCCCCGGAGCATCCTGCCGATGATCTGGGCTTATGACATTCTCAGCGGCGGCGATGAATTGACGGAGGCGGACCGGGCCGCATTTACCGACTGGTTGCGCGCCCTCGTGCCGCAACTCAAGGAAGGTGCACTTTATTGGGAGAAGAACGGCTACTTCGACGCACAGTATTTCCAGAACCACCTCGCGGGGGAAAATATGGGATTGGTCGCCATCGGGATCACCTGCGGCGATGCGGATCTCCTGCGCTACGCGGTCAATTCGGGGGAGAACACCCGCGATTTTCTCGACCTCGTGGAGGGACTGATCCTCATGCCCGGCGACGACGTCTATTACCGCGACCTCCCCGGGGCGCCCGTGCCGCAGGTCGGCGAAATCATCGACCGCTACCGTCATTTCCAGATGGCAGGGCACGTGGAGGGCTACGTGTCCAAGCCCAATCGCGGCCTCCAATACGCCATGCTCTCGTCGCACTTGCTGGGCATCACCGCCCAGATGCTCGCCACCAACGGACTCGACCTCTGGGACTACCGCGCACCCGGCGGCGAGAACCTGCGCCTGCCCTTCTCGTTTTACGCGCCGATCTACGCGTCGATGGACGCCTCCGCGCAGGGCGGCTTCTATCGCGGCGAGACGGAGCGCATGACCTTTGGCGGCGACTCCCGCGCCATCTTCGAAATCGCCGCCGCCCGCTACTCCGATGATCCGGCCATCGCCCAAGTCCTCGACCGCCAAGGGCGGGCCAAAGACACCACCGACCTCCTCGGCTTCGAGGCCCTCATCTTCGGTGCCAACCCTGCCGGCAAATCCGGCAACCACGCCGACGCCAAGAAGGCCTCGGAATGAGCACGCCCATGAAAGCCGCGCACGTGCGCCAGCATGCCTGCGCCCTTCTGGCGGCGGCATCGCTCCTTCTGCCGAGTTTGACGCATGCCGTCGGGGATCCGCTGAAGGACGGGTTCATTCAGCCCCCGCACGAGGCGAAGCCATGGGTCTTTTGGCACTGGATGAACGGTCACATCACCCGTGAGGGCATTACTGCCGATCTGGAAGCGATGGCGGATGTCGGAATCGGCGGCGCGATGATCTTCAACCTCCGGGATTTCATGGCCCGTGGACCGGTGGATTTTGCCAGTGACGAATGGTTTGCGTTGTTCGGGCATGCGGTGAGGGAAGCGGCGCGTCTGGGGCTGACCATCAGCATGCATACCACCGACGGCTGGTCCCAGGCTGGCGGTCCATGGATCAGCCCTGAGCAAAGCATGAAACAGTTGGTCTGGAGCGAGGTCGAAGTGAGCGGTTCTCAATCCATCAACACCGTCCTGCCGGTCCCTTCGCGGCCCATGCTGGGCAATGGCAAGATGCCCCTGCTTGAACGGCACGGGATCGAACTTCCGCCCATCGATCTCAATTTTTACCGGGACGTTGCGGTAGTGGCGGTGCCTGTTCCGCAACTCACCGCCAAACCAGTCAGCATCACGACCAGCCGGCCCGGTTTGGACACCGCTCCTCTGACTGACGGGGATGCCGGCACAGCGCTCACTTTTGCTCCGGATGCTGCTGATCCAAACCCTTGGATTTTGTTTGAATACGCCGAGCCCTTCGCCGCGCAGGGGTTGACCATGCAGCTCGGTCCGTTGGCCAGCGGACATGG
>JBILDG010000276.1:0-2743 GCA_044352715.1 Chthoniobacterales bacterium
AGGTTTGGAGTTACGGGCCCTGCTTACCAATGAAGGTGTCACCGGCCCCGATTTTCATGAAGGTGACGAGGTTTGGTGCTTTATCCACCCCGACGACATCAACGTTTTGACACGGGATGAGGCTTTGCCGGCAACCATTCCTGCATGATCGCTGGCGATTTTTGACCAGTTTTCACTTGTCAAAGGGCATTTTCTCAGACTTTTATGCTTAATGATCAGCCAGATGCACAAGCTGGCACGCTATTTGCTTATTAAAAACTTTGTTCAGAATGCAATCAACGTTGAAAGCAAACCGAACAAAACAAACCAAACAAAAACATCATGATTAAAAAACTGTTTGCTCTAATGACGGGCTCATTGCTGGCCATCCAGCTGGCGGGAGCCCAAACGGAGACTGGCACATCTGCCGGTGCTGAAACTCTTGATCGAGCCCGCTCGGGTGCGATCAGTGCCGGTCGCACCACCTCGGAGAGTGTCACGGTCACCGATTACAAGGCTGGTTCCAAAGAAGTTGTCGTCGTCGAAGAAGACGACAAATGGTGGTCGGTCAACGCCTCCACCGGTTGGGACAGCCTCTATATGTTCCGCGGTGTCAACATTCTCGGCAATGGTAACGGACTTTACTGGCTCGGTGCCGATGTCGGGGTCACACCTTGGACGGACGGATCCATCACGGCTGGCGTCTGGTATGGCGTGGGCTCTTGGTGGAATGGCGCAAATGCTCAAACTCGTTACGGCGAGTGGAACGTATTTGCTGATTACACTCACACCTTTGGCAATCTCGCTCTGTCGGTTGGATGGATTTATTACTACTACCCGCAGTTGTTCGCTTCGCAGAACGAAATCTATTTCGGTGCCGCCTATGACATTGAAATCGGGTCGGTCACGATCACGCCCAACACCACTTACTACTACAACGTGGGTCCTGAGCTCGGCACCCGTGGTGGAGCTATCAATGGTGGCTCCTCTTACTGGATTCTCGGTCTCGATGCGAGTATTCCCGTCGCTTATGATGGCGCGGTATCCCTCGAGCCTTACACCCAGTTTGGAGTCAACTTCGGCTTCAACAATAACAACTTCGGCAACACCCGCTTCAACGGTGGCAACAACTGGCAGACGGGCATTGCCTTGCCCATCCAGTTCACCAGCTGGTTTGGTATCTCACCTTACGTTGCCTACTCTTATCAGTGGCAACAGCTTCCGAGCTTTGGGGCTGACCAAGCTGCCACCGCCATCAACACATGGTGGGCTGGTGTGAGCGCGAACTTCTCGTTCTAATTTGATTGGGTATTGAATCACAAAACCCCTCCGGCTGAGGTCGGAGGGGTTTTTGCTTTTTGGCTTTGTTGATTTTCGTGCGTATTCTTCTCCGCCTCGCATGGAAATCCTTCAACTACTGGGTGTTGCCGTTGGTTTGGCCTCGTTAGCGGGGCTGAATCTGTATCTCACGGTTTTTCTCACGGGTTTGGCCGTGCGTTTCGATTGGATTGCCTTGGCTCCGGAGTACGAAAGGTTGGAGGCGCTGGGCGACCCGTGGGTGCTGGGAGTGGCGGGAATTCTGTTTGCGATGGAATTTTTGGCCGACAAGTTTCCGTGGGTGGATTCGGCGTGGGATGCGGTGCACACGGCGATTCGTCCGGTCGGCGCCGCCTTGCTGGGCATCATGGTCTTGGGCGACAGCAACCCCGTTTTCAACGTCATTGTCGGTTTGTTGGCGGCATGGCTGGGGTTCACGACGCACGCGCTCAAAGCAACAGTGCGACTGCAAGCGAATGCTTCACCCGAACCGGTTTCGAATATCGTCCTGAGTGTCGCTGAGGATGCGACGGTGGTTCTGGGGCTCGGGCTCATTTTTGCCTACCCCGTGGTGGCGTTGGTGGTAGCGGTCATCTTTCTCGCCGCCATCTGGTATTTTGTGCCGCGGATGTTGCGTTCGACCTGGATCAAACTGTGGCTGTGCGGGCGCAAGCTGCGGTTGGCGGCAGAGGAAAAAACGATGGGGGACGTGCCGCGGGATTTGCCGTCTCCGGCGCTGGATGCGATCGGTCCGGAGGCCAAGGTGGCTTGGGCTGCGTCCTGTATCAGCGGGGTGGGGCCGGGCTACCCGCGCAACCGTTTCGGTTGGTTGGCAGCCACGGACGACGGCCGGTATTACTTTGTCCCGAGGCGTCATTCGCGCCGTGTTCGGGCACTTCCTGCCGGTCAACCCACCGCCAGACTCGAACGGAAGTTTTTGGCCGACGTCTTGATTTTGCAATGGCCGGAGGGAGTGCAGGCGGGATTTATGTTCGACCGAGGATCCCGGGCTTTGGCCGAAGCAGTTGCCGGGAAACTGGGTGAGGCGGCTTCATGAGCGGTCCGTTTTCCCACGTGGCTGAGTTGGCCCAGGCGCTGGTGCGTATTCCGAGCGTGAATCCGGACGGCGATCCCGGAACCACGCAAACCGGCGAACAAGCCTGCGCGGAGTTTGTGTGCGACTTTCTAAGCTCCGTCGGTGCGCAGGCCGAGTTGCGCGAGGTTCATCCGCGCCGGCCCAATGTGGTCGGTCGTTTTCCTGGCGGTTCGGGCAAGCCTAGGCTCCTTTTCGCGCCGCATACGGATACGGTGAGCGTGGCGGGAATGACGATTGATCCGTTCGGCGGAGAGATCAAAGACGGTCGTGTTTACGGCCGCGGGGCGAGTGATACGAAAGGTCCGATGGCGGCGATGCTTTGGGCATTGCGCGAGTGCCGCGAACTGCTGC
>JBILDG010000277.1:0-2740 GCA_044352715.1 Chthoniobacterales bacterium
GCGGTTGAGCGGTCTCGAGCCCTTCACCGCGCGTCCGGAGATCCCGTTCATCAACGTCGGCGAGCGTACCAATGTCACCGGCTCCCCGAAATTCGCCAAGCTCATCCTCGGCAACCAATACGACGAAGCTTTGGCCGTGGCGCGCCAGCAAGTCGAGGCCGGCGCGCAGATCATCGACGTCAACATGGACGAGGGTATGCTCGACGGTGCCGCGGCCATGACCAAGTTTCTCCAGCTCGTTGCCAGCGAGCCCGACATCTCGCGCGTCCCCATCATGATCGATTCCTCCAAGTGGGAAGTCATCGAGGCCGGTCTGCGCTGCGTGCAGGGCAAGTGTGTGGTCAATTCCATTTCGCTCAAAGAGGGCGAGGAAAAATTCAAAGAGCAGGCGCGGCAGGTCATGCGCTACGGCGCGGCGGTCATCGTCATGGCCTTCGACGAACGCGGTCAGGCGGACAACTTCGAGCGCCGCAAGGAAATCTGCAGCCGCGCTTACAAGATCCTTGTCGATGATGTCGGCTTCCCGGCGGAGGACATCATTTTCGATCCGAACATCCTCACCGTCGCCACCGGCATCGAGGAGCACAACAACTACGCCGTCGATTTCATCGAGGCCACGCGTTGGATCAAAGAGAACCTGCCCTACGCGCGCGTCAGCGGGGGCGTGAGCAATATTTCTTTCTCGTTCCGCGGCAACAATCCCGTCCGCGAGGCCATGCACACGGCCTTCCTTTACCACGCGATCAAGGCCGGTCTCGACATGGGCATTGTCAATGCCGGCCAGCTCGGTGTTTACGCCGAGATCCCGCCCGATTTACTCGAACTCGTCGAGGACGTCCTGCTCAACCGCCGTCCCGACGCCACCGAGCGTCTCGTCACCTTCGCCGAGACGGTCAAAGGCTCGGGCCGGGCCGCGGTCGAGAAGGACACCAAATGGCGCGAGGCCCCGGTGGAGGACCGCCTGGCTCACGCCCTCATCAAAGGGATTGTTGATCACATTGACGAGGATACCGAGGAAGCACGGCAGAAATACCCGCGTCCGCTCGATGTCATCGAGGGCCCGCTGATGAACGGCATGAAGATCGTCGGCGACCTCTTCGGTGAAGGAAAAATGTTCCTCCCTCAGGTGGTGAAGAGCGCCCGCGTCATGAAAAAAGCCGTCGCCTGGCTCACGCCCCACATGGAGCGCGAACGCGCGGCCAATCCCAACGCCCGCGCCCAAGGCAAAGTGCTCATGGCCACGGTCAAGGGCGACGTCCACGACATCGGCAAGAACATCGTCGGCGTCGTGCTGGCCTGCAATAGCTACGAAGTGGTCGATCTCGGTGTCATGGTCCCGTGCGAAAAAATTCTCGCCGAAGCCCGCACGCACGGTGTCGACGTGATCGGCTTGAGCGGGCTGATTACACCCTCCCTCGATGAAATGATGCACGTGGCCGCGGAGATGAAGCGCGAGGGATTCGATCTCCCGCTCCTCATCGGCGGAGCCACCACCAGCCGCGCCCACAGCGCGGTCAAGATCGCGCCGCACTACGACAAGGAGGTCGTCCATGTGACCGACGCCTCGCGCGTCGTGGGCGTGGTCTCGCAGCTTCTCAACCCGGAGACGCGGCCGAAATTTGCCGCCGATCTGGCCTCCGATTACGAACGCCTGCGTCAGGAATTCGCGGCCAAACAACGGGATACCAAACTGGTGAGCATCGCCGAGGCGCGTAACCGCCGTTTTACTGCGGACTGGTCGAAAGAGCCGATCGATACGCCATCGTTCGTGGGCGTGAAGGTCTTCGAGGATTTTCCTCTGGAAGAGCTGGCAGAATACATCGATTGGTCACCCTTCTTCCATGCGTGGGAATTGCGCGGACGGTTTCCCTCGATTTTCGAGGACGAAGTGGTGGGCGCGCATGCCCGGGAGCTTTACGAGGATGCGCGCAAGATGCTCGACAAGATCGTGGCGGAGAAATGGATCACGGCCAAAGGCGTCTGCGCCATCATGCCGGCCAACGCCGTCGGCGACGACATCGAGATCTATGCGGACACCGACCGGTCGAAGCTGTTGAAAACTTTCCACACCTTGCGTCAGCAGTTGGATAAAACCTCAGGTCAGCCCAACTTGGCGTTGTCCGACTTTATCGCGCCGAAGGACAGCGGCCGCATCGACTATTGCGGCGGCTTCACTGTCACGGCGGGTATCGGTGTCGAAGATCGGGCCAAAGCTTTCGAAGCCGCGCACGACGATTACAGCGCCATCCTGCTCAAAGCCCTCGCCGACCGCTTGGCCGAAGCCTTCGCCGAGCGCATGCACAAAGAAGTCCGCGATCTCTGGGGCTACGGCCAAGTCGAAAACCTGACCAATGACGATCTCATTCGGGAAAAATACCGTGGTATTCGTCCGGCGGCGGGCTATCCGGCCCAGCCAGACCACACCGAGAAATGGATTTTGTTCGAGTTGCTGGAAAGCACCAAGCACACGGGCGTCTCATTGACCGAAAGCCTGGCCATGATGCCGGCCAGCTCGGTCAGCGGTCTCTACTTCGCCCATCCCGAAGCGAAATACTTCGCCGTAGGCAAAATCCAGCGTGATCAAGTGGAAGACTACGCCCGGCGCAAAGGAATGCCGGTGGCCGAAGTCGAGAAGTGGCTCAGCCCGAATCTGGCCTACGAGCCAAAGCGGTCAGCAGGAAAAGAGCTAAAATCTGAGTCAGAGGCTTGAGTGAGAGGGTGGCATCGGCTGGAAGCCAAT
>JBILDG010000050.1:0-9387 GCA_044352715.1 Chthoniobacterales bacterium
CCCAACAACGTCACCGCTGCGGTGGTCGATGTCGGAGTCACGATCACGAAACAAGGCCAACTTGTTGCGGAAGCCAGTTGGAAAGGACGTGGGCAGTGGTGGTCGAACTACCAGCAGGTCAGCGGGTATGTTTTGAACAAGAGCGAAACCCCCTTCGCCCCCCTCGCTTGGGATTACTACGAAGCGATCAAAACTAAATCAGGCGGCATGTAACAGGGCCGACTTGGCGTATCGTCTTTCTTCAGCATGGCCAAAACACCCTCCCGCGTTGCCGCAGTTAACCTCGGCATGCAAACCGTCACTATGGCGGTTTTTGACGTTGCCGCTGGCGGCGGGCTGACTTTGTCGACTTATGCGCAGGCCGACTTGATCGCAGATCCAGTGGCAGACGCGACCCGCGCCGGACAACTTCGTGTCGTGCTGGGTGAGTTGCGCCAAAAAACCGGGTGGAAAGGTGCCAAGATTGCTTGCGCCGTCCCGTCACAGGGCGTTTTCGCCCGTTTTGTCAAAATCCCCAAAGTCGATGCAGACCAAGTCGGACAGGTGCTTTTTTTCGAGGCCCAACAGAACGTTCCCTACCCGATCGAGGAGGTTGCATGGAGCTACCAAGTGCTGCCGGAGAGAGACCCGGAAAAGCTAAGCGCGCTAATTCTTGCCACTAAACTCGAATCCCTCGAGGAATCCGTCGACGCTATCCGCGGAGCCAAGCTGCAACCGGACCTGATCGAAACTTCGCCCACGGCGCTCTACAACGCGTTCCGGTTCAACTACCCGGAGAGTTCCGGCTGCACTTTGCTGATCGATATAGGTTCACGTACGACCAACCTGATTTTTATCGAGGGCAACGAAATTTTCATCCGCACCTTGCCGATTGGCGGCAACTCTATCACCGGCGCTTTGCACAAGCGCTTTGACTCCCGATCTTTCAACGAGGTCGAGGAGTTCAAACGCAGCGAGGGGATGATTCCTCCTCCCGGCAATTACAGCGGGGCCAAAAGTGAGGACATCGCCGAGATGGGCAAAATCGCCCGCACCGTGATGACCCGCATCCATAACGAAATCACGCGTTCGATCACTTTCTACAGGACTTCCCAAAAGGGCTCGGCGCCCGCGATGGTTTTTCTGGCCGGGGGGGGCGCTTCGCTGCCTTATTCAGTCGAATTCTTCAAAGAGAAACTCTCCCTGCCGGTTGAATACTTTAACCCGCTAAGAAGGGTCGGCGTCGGTTCGGGTGTCGATGTCGCCGTGCTGCCCAAAATGGCCCACCAACTCGGTGAATGCGTCGGGTTGGGCATCAACCTCTTGCTGGACCATTGTCCGCTAGCCATTTCATTCAAATCTCCAAGCCTTGAACAAATCAAAGCGGACAAAAAACGTCGTCCGTTCCTGGTTGCCGCATCGGCTTTACTTGTGAGTGCATTGGTTGTCACAGGTCTTTATTATCAAAAGGCGACGGCTCTTGTTTCACAGATCAATCAGGAGGTGCAGGCAGAGATTGATCCGCTCCAGACAATATCTGGCCAAATTGCAAACCTCACCAGAGAGCGTGACCAAATCCTGAAAGACGGGGCCGATCTGGCTGCCGCTCCCCTGCTCCGATCCGGGTGGTCAGCTATCTTGAACGAACTTAACCGCCACCAACCCGAAAAATTTCTCTGGGTCACGAAGCTTACCCCGTATCCAGCGGTCCCGGGTTTCGGGACAGCCGGCAAAAGCCCAGGACCATCCCCGGACGCCAATAACACAGGCTCTGCCAATGAACAGGGACCTGCGGTGACAGCTCTTTCCATCGAGGGACTTTACTTGGAGAACCCCGATGGTCCGGCTGTGGTGGATAAATTTGTGACCGAATTGTCGAAGTCGGAACTTTTTGACACTTCCGGGGACAGCATTGTCAAACTTCGCGCCACGCAGAGCGGCAATGCGTGGGCTTATGAATTCCAAATCTTGCTGCCGCTCAAACAACCGATTCCCCTCTGATGGACTGGTTCAAACAAAACCCATTTCTCGGCGGTTTGGCCTTGGTGACAGCACTTCTTGTCATCGCAAGCGGCTATTTCGCCTACAACACCCACTCTGAGTTCGCTCTGCAATCGGAGGAATATTCTGCGAAGATGTCGGCTGTGGCGCAGGCGCGCGGCGCCAAACCATTTCCCAACCCGGCCAATTTGGAAGCCGCCCGAGCTGAAAAAGCTGACGCGGAAAAAATTCTCGGTGAGATGAAAGCTCTCGTGGCCCAGAAATCTGGCAAAGTTGACCCCGCTCTCAACCCTCAGGCTTTCCAAGACCGCCTGAACACCAAAGTCAGCACGATCGAAAAAGCTGCCCAATCAGCACAGGTCAAACTACCGGAAAACTTTTACTTGGGCTTCGACGAATACCGCAACCAGCTACCAGCTCCCACAGCGGCTCCCCTGCTTGGCCAGCAACTCGATGCCATCTCGCGCGTCATCACCATTCTTGTCGACGCCGGCGTGAAAGAAATCAATGCCATCAAGCGCCAGCAATTGGCTGTTGAATCCGCCAAACAAGACACAAAGGATAAGCCGAAAAAAGACTCGGATGATCTGACACTCGCACCTTTGGACATTTCATTTGTAGCCGACCAGACAAACTTTCGCTTGGCTCTCACTGAGATTACCAGCGCCGACCCCATGATTTTTGTGCGCTTGGTCAGTGTCGCAAATTCGCAGCCTGCCGCTCCAGCCAAAGAGACGGCTATGAGCTCTAGCCCGCAGAGCGGTGCAGATCAGCCCGATACCGAAAAGTCGATCCCCGTTCTTCTTGGAAAAGAAACTCTCAACGTAGACCTACGTCTGGCCACCATTTCCACCGACAACACCTCGGATAAAAAATAGCTCTCGGATTCATGGATTATCTCAAAGCCAACTACGACCGGATCCTCTTGGTTGTCGCGGCGCTGGCCCTCATCGGTGCGGCCGCACGCGCCTTGCTCGGGCTAGGTAGTATCCAGAACGAATACGTGAAGTCACCGGCCCCGGCCTCCGGGGCGGTCTTTGAACCGAACCAAGCGCTTTCGCGCATTCGCAGCGAGGTGGATCAACTGGTTGATCCGGCAAAGTTCGCTTGGCGCGAGGCCGCCACATCGCTTTTTGTCAGTCGCGTCTACCTCCTGCGCGACAACGAATTGGTCGATATTTTTGAAAGCGATCTCGAGCTTTTTCCAGGTATTCCAAACAAGTGGGTGCTCGAGAACAAACTCGACTACACCGATACCGGCCTGCCCTCCAGAGACACCGATGGCGATGGTTTCACCAACCTTGAGGAGTTTCTGGAAAAAACCGCCCCCCGCGACCCGGCATCCACCCCCGGCTCTTGGAAAAAGCTTCGTATGGTCAGCAGCAAAATAGACAAGTTGAGGACCAAATTTGTTTCCCTGCCGACGGGCAGCCTCGATCAAGTTGCCATCAACACCATCAGCGCGGAGAACCCCACCGCTCTAAGCGGCGGCACCAAGTTCTACAAAAAGGGCGAAATGATCAAATTGGCGGAAATTCTGCCGGACAAAAAGGAGTTGGAAAAAGAAACCGACCTCAAATTTGTGGATGCCAAGATGATCAAACGCTTCAATCCCACCATCAACGCAGAGCAGGAAATCCCCCAGATCACGCTTCTCAACACGGCTGACAACCGTGAAATCGAGCTTCTCATGGGTGAAGTCAAAGATTCGCCCTACTCTTTGGCGACACTGCAAGACATTCGACCAGGCGGTCAAAGCTTCGAGCTTCGCACGGGTGAGAGCTTTTCATTCGACGGCAAGACCTACAAACTGATTGACGTCGAAAGAGAAAACGCCATCATCGCCGACACTGAATCTGGGGAAAAACATTCGATCCCACAGCAGACCATGAGTCTTCCCCCGGCTTCTGTACAAAACTCCGATTCATGAGCGGTCTCAGCCCCTCCAACTCTAAAACAGCAAAGCACTCCTGCTTTTTGCTTTTTGCGGCACTCATCACCCCATTTACAGTGTTGGGTGGTGGAACGGGAAGCACATCCAACGCCGGCGTGGAGGCCCAGGCCGAGCTCGAAATTGCCAAACGGATGAAGCTTGCCGAGGAGTATGCCCCCCAAGCCATGCAAAAGGGTTCGGTTGCCTTGATGGAGCGGGATTACGAGACCGCGTACGCTCAATACAAAGCCGCCGTGGACGCCCTTCCGGATGCACCCCAAGTGAGAGAGCTGCGCACCACGGCACTAGATGGTTTTTCCAAAGCTGCCATGGGCTTGGCGGAACAGCGTATTGCCGAAGGACGTTGGGAGGATGCCAAGGAAACCGTTCAAAAGATCCTCGAACCGCAATACAACCCGAATTACAAACCCGCGCAGCGCCTGCTGGCCCGCTTGGAAGCTCCAGACTACTTCAACAAGACCGTGACGCCGGGCCATGTGGCCAAAGTTGAAGAGGTCAAAAAACTCCTCGTCGAAGCCCAAGGCCTTTACGATTCCGGACGTTTCGACGAATCCTTCGCCAAATATGAAGCGGTCATCCGTCTTGATCGCTACAATGTCGCGGCCCGCCGCGGCATGGAGCAAGTCAACGTGGCCCGTTCGCGCGTTGCTGATGCCGCTTACAACGAAACGCGTGCTTCCATGATCACCCAAGTGGACAAAGCGTGGGAAACTCCCGTCCGTCGCGTTGACCTCGGGCCGGCTGCTCTCATTGAACAGCCGATGCTAACCACGCGCGGCACGCAATCAATCAATCGCAAGCTGGACGAGATCATTATTCCCCGCATCAACTTCACGGAAGCCACGGTGCGCGAGGCCATCGAATACCTGAAGACCCGCTCGGAAGCCTTGGACACCGACCCGGCGGACCGGGGAGTCAACATTGTTCTGAAGCTTGATCCGGCGGCCGCATCGCAAACTGTCACTCTCGATCTCGCCAATCTCCCCCTTCGCGAAGCGCTCGCTTACATAACCAACTTGGCCAGTTTGAAATTCAAAGTGGAGCCTTACGCTGTTTTGGTCGTGCCGCTTTCCGAGCCGACCGAGACTCTTATTACCAAAGAATACCGCGTTCCACCCGGCTTCATCACCAACTTGCCGTCTGGCGGAGGAGCAACCGGCGATGGTTCAGCCGCCCAGAGCGGAGCCAAAGTCTTTCTCGAATCCCAAGGGGTCCAGTTTCCGGTCGGCGCGAGCGCAAACTTTCTCGCCAGCAGCAGCCGTCTGATCGTCCGAAATACCCAAGAAAACCTCGATTTGGTCGATGCCCTCGTCGAAAGCTCGACCGGAGCAGTGCCCTCACAAGTTGAAATAGAATCCAAGTTCATCGAAATCTCTCAGAACAATCTGAAAGAACTAGGTTTTGACTGGTTGCTTGGACAGTTCGCACTCCCCGGAGGCTCCGGCGTGTTCGGAAGCGGCGGCACCAGCGGCAACCAATTCAACGCCACTGCCCTCCCGCAAGCAGGAACTCCATATTACCCGTTCACCTTGCCCGGAACGACTACCCCGATTGGGCAATACCCTGTCACCGCTGGCAATCGCAGCGGACAAACGGCCATCACTGGCAACGCACTGGACGGGCTCCTGTTTGGCACTCCGGTAGGCCCTGCTGCAGGCATTCTCTCTTTGGCCGGAGTCTTCACCAACCCTCAGTTCCAAGTCGTATTACGGGCACTCAATCAGAAAAAAGGCATTGATGTGCTTTCTGCGCCAAAAGTCACCACCAAGAGCGGGACATCGGCTACCGTTGAAATCATCCGTGAGTTCCGCTACCCGGCGGAATATGACCCGCCACAAATCCCCCAGACAACCGGCACCGGAGCCCAACCAGTCACCCCGGCAACGCCCACCTCGTTCACCATGAAGCCAACCGGAGTTCGCCTGGAAGCAGAACCCACCGTCGGATCGGACAACTACACCATTGACCTGCGTTTGGTTCCGGAGGTCACGGAGTTTGAGGGTTTCATAAATTATGGAAGCCCCATCAGAAATCGCGGGGTTTTGGTGACAGAAAACGTCATCAACTATCCTGTCTTCAGCGAGCGGAAGGTCGAGACCTCTGTCAGCATATACGACGGCCAAACTGTCGTCCTTGGCGGATTGATGCGGGAAGACATTCAAAAAGTGAATGACAAGACCCCTTTGATCGGTGACATCCCGTTTGCCGGCGCCCTTTTTCGCTCACAATCGGACCAGCACATCAAAAGAAATCTGGTCATATTTGTCACCGTCAACCTTATGGATCCGGCCGGACAACCGCTGGCACAAATTCAGCAGGATTTGGCGGTCGAGGAGATGCCTTTTGATAGCACCACAATGTCATCTGTGGAGCCTCCATTACCGCAATGATGAAACGCAACCTTCTGGTTTTAGGCGCCGCAACCAGCCTTCTTTTATCGCTGTCGTCAGCACAAGCCGGCTCGGGCGGACAGACTACTTACACATCGTTTGATGGTGGTGCAGATCGTGAAATCACCCGCCGTCAACAAAACGTTGCTCTGGCCGAAGACGCTATGCGTCGGGGTGACGCAGCCTTGCAGGCCAATAACTTGGAGGCCGCTTACCTCGCCTACAAAGAAGCCGTGGATTTAATACCCGATGGACCGGCCACCAAAAGCCTGCGGGCCAGGGCTCTCTCCCGCTACTCATCCACGGCCGTTCGTTACGCCGAGTATCTCGTCAGTGAGGGACAGTATGCCAAGGCAGAGGCCACCGCACGCGAGGTTCTCGAGCCGCGCTACAATCCGGATTACAAACCCGCGGCCGTTTTTCTTTCGCGTCTGGAGCAGCCTGATTATTTCAATAAAACCATCACCCCGCAATTCGCCTTGGATCGCGAACGGGTCTTGGAATTGCTCAACGAGGCCAATGGGTATTTCGATTCCGGCCGCTTCGACATGGCTTTAAAGCGTTACCAACAAGTTCTCGCGATCGACAAATACAACGCCGCCGCATTGCGCGGCATGGAGCAAGTCGAAGTGGGCAAGCAACAATATTACGACAGCGCTTACAACGAAACGCGTTCCCGCATGCTTTGGCAGGTGGATAAAGCTTGGGAAAGACCCAAGCGAAAATTCGCCGAAGCCCGATCGACTGACTCTGCCGCCCTGCAGGAGGAACGCCGGGGAACGGAAATCATGATTTCCCGTCTCAATCGCATCATTATTCCCCGTGTGGATTTTCGCGACACCACCATCCGCCAAGCGGTCAGCTTTCTTCAGCAACGAAGCCGAGATTTGGACACTACTGAATCCGATCCGGAACGGCGTGGCGTGAATATCGTGCTGAAACTGCCGACTACGCCAATCGCCGCACCCGACGTTGAGGGCGATACTTCGATAGCAGCACCAAGTGCCGACAATCGCATAACCCTGAATTTGACCAACGTCCCTCTTTACGAAGCCTTACGTTACGTCGCCACCCTCTCCGGTCTCAAGGTCAAGGTTGAGCCTTACGCAGTATCCTTGGTTCCTCTTTCCGAGCCGACCGATACATTGGAGCAGCGCGAATTCAAAGTGCCACCGGGATTCATCGCTGGAACCTCAGCAAGTGCTGAACCACTCGCAGTAGCTGGACGAGCCTCAGACGATGGGAATGCCCCGCGGTTGTCAGCACGACAAAACGCCAAGGATTTTCTAGAATCCCAAGGTGTTGATTTTCCCCCGGGAGCAAGTGCAAATTTTATTCCCGGTAGCAGCCGCCTGGTTGTCCGTAACACCATCTCGAACCTTGATCTGATCGAATCTCTGGTCGATGCCGCTATGGGTGAACAGCCCACTCAAGTGGAGATAGAAGCAAAATTTGTCGATATCTCCCAAAATAACTTGAAAGAGCTGGGCTTCGATTGGGCCTTGGGTCCCTTCGCACTGCCGGGATCGGACGCGGTATTCGGAAGCGGAGGCACCCGTATTCCCTCAGGTGATGCGGCCAACTGGCCCTTCGTCAATCCCGGGACGGGTCAAATCGTCGGTCAGGATTCCATAACAAGCGGTCTGCGCACTGGCAGCGGCGTCGGGCCGAACAGAGCTGTTTCTGTAAACAGCCTTAGTGCTCTTTTGGCACAAAATGCCGGGGTCCCTGTTGGTGGCACCGCCCCTGGATTTTTTGCTTTGTCCGGCGTTTTCACCAATCCTCAATTTCAAGTTGTCATCCGCGCATTGAACCAAAAAAAGGGGGTCGATCTGATGGCCGCTCCGAAAATCACCACCAAAAGCGGCCAGCAGGGTGTTATCAAAATCAATCGTGAGTTTCCCTACCCTCAACAATACGATCCTCCGCAAATCCCACAGAGCACAGGCGGAAGCCAGTCGACAGCTGTCATTCTTACGCTTGGGGAGAGTGACCCGGTGGTGACTCCCAGCTTTCCTACAGATTTCACTACCAGAAATCTTGGCGTCACCCTGGAGGTCACTCCACAAATTGGCTCTGATGGCTACACTATTGACCTGACATTAGCGCCCGAAGTCGTTGATTTTGACGGTTTTATTAATTACGGATCTCCCATTTCATCGCCACGCCGAATCCTCGATCCACTGACCCTCCAAATCATCAATACTGTCCCTCAACTCCTCACCGATAACGTTATCAATCAACCAATCTTTAGCGTTCGCAGGGTCACCACCAACGTCAGCATCTGGGATGGTCAGACTGTGGCTCTTGGAGGACTGATCCGGGAGGACGTGCAGAAAGTGAACGATAAAGTTCCTATCCTTGGGGATGTTCCCCTGGCCGGTGCGCTATTCCGTTCGGAAGTTGACCAAAAAATCAAACGCAACCTCATCATCTTTGTCACCGCTCGCTTGATGGATGCAGCCGGACAGCCCTTGCGGCCGGAAGATGATGTTGATCAAGAGGAAATCGTAGAACCCTTGGGCCTTCCCCAAGACCTCAAGAAGCCCAGCATCAGCGCCAAAGGCTTTCGCCAAAAGTAAGTTTGATCAGGCTCGGATTAGGGTTTTGGGTGTTGTCTTGTCATCCGTGAATTTATGCTACTCGGAATTACCGGAGGCATTGCCTCAGGCAAGTCGACTTTTCGAAGGCTTCTTGCCGAAAAACACAATTTTGCTGTTTTCGACGCAGATCAATACGTTCACGAAATCCTCGCCAAGGATCATAGTATCATCGCTGAAATTCGCGCCCATTTCGGCGATACGACTTTAGCACCGGATGGCGGTATCAACCGGCCCGCGCTGCGCGAAGCAGTTTTCACTGACGTCAAGCAAAGGAAGCAACTGGAAGAGATCATTCATCCTGCCGTCCGACATCGCTGGCAGTTGCTGCGGCAGACCTGCATTGCTGAAAATAAAGACTTTTTGGCAGAAATTCCCCTGCTTTTTGAAACCAATGCGGAAATTTTTTTTGATGCGACAATTTTGGTCGCTGCCTCCACATCCGTGCAACAGGTGCGTCTGG
>JBILDG010000278.1:0-2737 GCA_044352715.1 Chthoniobacterales bacterium
GCGGCAATGACTGTGACCGGGGTGGAACGGCCTTTGTCGTCATAGACGCGGGTCATGCCGATTTTTTTTCCAAGTAATCCTAAGCTCATGGCCGCTACTAAATCTGGATGTTGATGTCCACGCCGGCGGGCAGGTTGAGGCGGCGGAGTTCGTCCACCGTCTTGGCCGTCGGGTCGATGATATCGAGGAGCCGCTTGTGGGTGCGGCGCTCAAATTGGTCCATGGACTTTTTGTCCACGTGGGGCGAGCGGTTTACAGTCCAACGCTCGATTTTAGTCGGGAGCGGCACGGGGCCAGCCACGCGGGAACCGCTGCGTTTTGCCGTCTCGACGATTTCAAGAACCGACCGGTCGAGCAGCATATGATCGAAGGCTTTCAGGCGGATGCGTATTTTTTGGCCGGGCATGGTGTAAATAGTGCTAATTGTTTACTTCTTTTGGCTGTCGACAACGGCGGCTAGCACTTGTGCTGGCACTTGTTCGAAGTGGGACGGTTCCATCGAGTAAGAGGATCGACCCTTGGAAAGCGAACGGATGGCCGTGGCGTAGCCGAACATTTCGGCCAGCGGCACTTCGGCGGTGATCGTGCAAAGATTTCCCTTCGTGTCGATGCCGAGGATTTTGGCCCGACGGCGGTTGAGATCCCCCATGATGTCACCCTGGAACTCCTCAGGAGTGATATTTTCAACCTTCATAATGGGCTCGAGTAGAATCGCTTTGGCTTTTTTGAGTGCGTCCTTGAGAGAAAAAATTGCGGCCAGTTTAAAGGCCATTTCGTTGGAGTCCACCTCGTGAAATGATCCGTCGACGATATCGACGTGGATATCGATGACGGGGTAGCCGCCGACTATTCCGTTAAGAACTCCTTCTTCTATACCCTTGATACAGGCGGGTATGTATTCCCTGGGAATCGTGCCACCGACGATCTTGTTTTCAACAGTAAGACCTTTGCCCCGCTCATTGGGTTGGACTTTGATGCAAACGTGCCCGTATTGACCACGTCCTCCTGACTGCTTGATGAGCTTTCCTTCACCATCCGCGGGCACAAGAATCGTCTCTTTGTAGGCGATCTGAGGTTTGCCGGCATTGGCATCGACCTTGAACTCGCGCATCATGCGGTCGCGGATAATTTCAAGGTGGAGCTCACCCATACCGGCAATGATCGTTTGCCCGGTTTCTTCATGGGTAAAGACGCGGAAAGTAGGATCCTCTTCGGCGAGGCGCTGGAGGGCGTTCGCCATTTTTTCCTGGTCGATTTTGGTCTTCGGCTCGATCGCCATCGAGATAACCGGATCCGGGAATGATGGAGGCTCGAGCAGGATCGGATGGTCTTCGTCGCAAAGAGTGTCGCCCGTTGTGATGTTTTTGATACCGACGATGGCCGCGATGTCGCCAGAGTAACAAGTATCGATATCTTCGCGCTTGTCAGCTTGGATCTGGATCAATCGGCTGATACGCTCCCGCTTGCGCGTGCGGGGATTGTAAACGTTGTCCCCTTTGGAAAGTTTACCTGAGTAAACACGGAAAAAAACGAGTTTACCGACGAAAGGATCACTCCAAAGTTTGAAAGCTAGCGAAGCGAAATTTCCGTTGTCATTGGCCGGCGCATCAATTGGCGTGGCGTCATCCGGATCTTGCCCTTTGGCTGCCGGAATATCCAGAGGGCTTGGAAGATAATCCACAACCGCATCGACGAGAAGCTGGACACCTTTGTTTTTGAAAGCGGATCCGCCAACGACTGGGACAAACTTGTTGGCGATTGTTTGGCGACGAATGGCCGCCTTTAGATCCTCTTTGCTGATCGGCTTTTCTTCGAGGAACATCATGCCAATTTCCTCATCAAGATCCGTCATTTGTGTGACGATATCGTCGTAGGCTTTTTCCGCCATACCCTTGAGGTCAGCGGGAATCTCCGTGACTTCGTATGTCGACCCCATCACGTCGCTATCTGAATAAATAACAGCCTTTTGGTTGATGACATCGATTTGACCGCGCAAATTGTCCTCACGGCCGAGCGGGATCAGGATAGGCCAGACGTTGGCGCCTAATTTGGTCCGCATACTCTCAACGGCAGCATCGAAGTCGGCCCCAGTCCGGTCCATCTTGTTGACGAAGGCGATGCGCGGCACGTTATATTTGGTAGCTTGGCGCCAGACCGTTTCGGACTGCGGTTGTACACCGGCCACACCGCAAAATACGGCAACCGCACCGTCGAGCACACGGAGGGAACGCTCAACTTCGGCGGTAAAATCGACGTGACCGGGGGTGTCGATGATGTTGACGCGCTGTTTGATGCCCTCAAACAACTTGAAGATGTCTTTTTCCGGCTTCTGCAACCAAGAGCAGGTTGTTGCCGCGGAGGTAATGGTGATACCCCGTTCACGCTCCTGCTCCATCCAATCGGTCACCGTTGTGCCTTCGTGCACCTCGCCGATTTTGTGGATCATGCCGGTGTAGAAAAGTATGCGCTCGGTTGTGGTAGTCTTGCCCGCATCAATGTGGGCGCAGATTCCGATGTTGCGCGTGCGTTCGAGAGGAAATGCGCGATCGGGCGAATTGGGGTTCGCTGGGGCTGCGGTAGCTGTGGCAGTGGCGGACATGAAGGATACGGCGTGAGGAGTTACCAGCGGAAATGAGCGAATGCTCGGTTGGCTTGGGCCATTTTATGCATTTCGTCGCGCTTTTTGATGGCATTGCCTTGACCATTGGCAGCGTCTTTGAGTTCGATTGCGAGAGCC
>JBILDG010000279.1:0-2731 GCA_044352715.1 Chthoniobacterales bacterium
GCGGCCAGCAGCTCGCCGTTGGTCAGTTGCGACCAAGCCATTTCAGCGGCCGTCGCCACATCGTGTCGGCGCAAGTGACGCCGCAAAGGCACCGGCGTTCCTTGGTCGAAGAGAATCCTCATCCCGCCACGGCGGGTTCAAGACTATGCGCGGCAAACTCCAGCACCGCATCAACCTGTTCGCGATTCACGCCCGGGAACCACTCCAGGAACTCATCCACCGTGGCGCCATCCTCGAGGTTCTCGAAAAGAGCCTTCACCGGCACCCTGGTCCCGCGGAACACGAACGCACCGCTCACCGTATCGGGCGCAGCGGTCACCTCAGGACAGTCGATCCAGTCGAACATGACCGGCAACTTAACTCCGTGTCCCATACTCTGCAACTCCGCACCGGGTGTTTGCCTTGAGGCTATCACCGGTTTGCCAAGTCAGTTCGTCAGTTTTTCAGTCCCGCCCGCCGCAACCCCAGCCCCGCGCCCCTCTGTTATGACCATTATTTGCGACTGTTTTTAGACAGCCGCAAATGACCCGCGGTAATTTGAACGCTTCGCTCAACCCCGCACTTTCCCGCATTTGCGCCATGTAGGGCGCGGCCTCCGGACGCGCCGTGAGTATTAAAATCCAAGCCGCAGGCCCACGCTTAAGAACGACCCTCCATTCGATCACATCACCACCTTGTCATGTTAGCAAAACCGCTTGAACAAGTCGGCCGCTCACTCTCGCGTGCGCGCATGCGCGCAGGCGCGTCTTGATGGGTGAACACGCATCATTCATCCCGCACCGACCGGCCCATCCGCTTTTACCAACAAGACGAACTCCGTCCCTTCTCCCCGCAGCTCCCCGCTTACACCGCCTACTCCCTCATGCTCGTCGAGTTGCGTTCCCAGTCACGGAGCGTCGGCGCCATGAGTCGGGCTCTCAAAAACGACGTGCGACTCCGTCTCGCCCGCGCTGCGGCCAGCATCGAGCTGCAAAATATCTACGACCATGTCGCCTTCGGTCTACGCCTGCCGCGGATTCCCATCCGCCTTCCCCTGCGCAAGAGGGTCCACGCCGCCGGCCTGGCATCATTCGCCGGTAATGTGCCTCGCGAGATCCGCCTCTTTCCCATCTACGGCCACGCGAAAAAAATCCGCCGATGGTGGAAACCCTCTGATCTCGGCATCACGCCTCCGTCAATGATCTGCGAGATCCTGCTCCACGAGTTGGCCCACATCCACCAAGCGTATTTCACCGGGTTCTCCGATCACCAAGAAGGCTTCGTCGAAAGCTACTACGCGATCGAAAGCATCATGCTCGGCTTCGGCCCGTTGTTGCCCCGCGAACTGCGTTTTTGCGGATGCCCTCCAGCCTCGGAAGCGGCCAAGTTGCAGGGTTCACCGCGCCCGAGCGAGCCTGTGGCCCACCCGCAACCAATTTATGATCTGGAGCTTAGCCGCTATGACACAATCGGACGTTTTCAGAATGGTGAACATTCCTAAAATCGGCAGGCGTTATGAAAAAACACTCTGCCTTTTTCTTCGTCGCCGCAGTCGTTCTTTTGCCCGGCTGCGCCCAAGTGGCACTTGATGTTCCACCAGAGCAAGCAGGACGCGTCCCTATGATGGACGGACGTCCTGTGCTTATCTCCAAAAAGCGTAACACCGCTTTCGTATCGTTCAGCCCAGAAGCCTTTCCGGCAGGTCAACGAGGCGTTGTGAACCTCGCGGTCAGAAATGGTGCCGGCAAACCATTCAACATCGGACCGGAAAACGTCCAAGTTGTGGCAGACGGCAAAGCTCTCAAAGTTTTTAGCCATTCAGAAATTACCAGAGAGATCCAAGCCCGCGCAGCAGCAGCGGCGCTGGCCGTAGCCATGGCGGGAGCCGGTCAAGCCATGGCAGCATCTATGCCAGCGACTACCACAACCTACGGCACCACCAGTAATTACGGCAATTTCTACGGCACCGCACGACCTGCCTACGGCAGCTACGCCCCGGTGAACTACTCCGGCAACTATAGCGGTTGGGGCACCTACAGCGGCACATCTACCACCTACAATCCCGCGGCCACTGCCGGAGCTGTCGCTGCCATCAACGCCAACACCACGCAGCAAGTCGGCATGATCAACCAAAACCGGGCCGCAGCCCTGCAGGACGCTGACGCTATGCTCAAGACCACTACTGTGCCTCCGAACCAGATTTACGGCGGCAACATCGTTTTCAAGCTCCCACCAGCTCCCGGAAAAAATCCCAAAACCCTGCAAGTCACGTTGTTTACGCCCAACGATACTCACCAATTCAGTGTTCTCTATAAACCCGCCAAATGGCGCCCGACCGTCTCGGCGGACGATGCCAGCAACCCGGAAGCATCTGCTCCCACAAAACCGAAAGTGCGTCGTGACGCCCAGCAACAAGGATGAAAACGCACCTGATCATCACCGCATTCTCGCTGTCATCGGCGATGGCACAGTTCTCATGGGACAAAGAACCTCTGGTCGATCCGGTGCAGGCTGCCGTTGACCGTATCGACAACGCAGTGCGCACACCGGTCATCACACAGATCAAGCCGATCGAGCCGCTGTTGCAGCCCATCGTGTCGCCTGTTGTCGACGTCGATCCGCTCGTTGAGCAGTGCGACCTCGAACCCGACGTCGCACAAGCCTACCGCAGTGCAGTTCTCTCGGACTCCACTCGTTACTCGCCACAAGTTTGGTCGCCGCGGCGACCTGTCTCGCCAAGCCTCGGCTCTGG
>JBILDG010000280.1:0-2724 GCA_044352715.1 Chthoniobacterales bacterium
CGATGCCGCCGGAGAGATCGTCGCCGTCGAAGAGTTTTCTCCCGAAATGAACGACGCCATCTCGGCAGCCGGGCTCTCCTTGGCGCTTAATCGCCATTGGTTCAACTTGGCGGCCAGGGCCATCCTCGTGCGCGGACTTCCCACCGCAGCGCTGGAACGCTCGGCGCGGCACAGCGTAGATTTCGGGCCGTGCCTGACTGTCCGCTTCATGGACCGGATCGACTTGATAGCCCTGAAAATGTCTGCGGCCCTGGATCCGCTGGAGGGTCGGCGGCACATGGAAGATTTGGTGGCGATAGATCCAACGCGCGAGGAGTTAAAGCACGGAGCCGATTGGATCGCGGCATGGCCGTCGAGTCCGGCATTCAAGCAGGCATTCCACCGGCTGCTCGAGGGATTCGACGCCGCCGACCTTTACGAGGCTTGAGGTTAACGTTCGTGGCGCAGGGACCGTCCCCGCCGACGGCCGGAAACAGCCTCCGGCAGAATCTCACCACGACCACCTCTTGCCACCCGTGGGGGCTTTCGCGCATTTGCTTTGACGGTCGAGCCCCCGACCCTAAAGCTTACGAACCGTGAAACGCACCCTCCCCGCCTTCACCATTGTTCTGCTGTGTGCGGGCCTGCTTTTCCCGCTGCGCGCCGAGTTCAAACCCGAAATCAAATACGCGCAGGTAGGTGATGTGAAGTTGGCTTATTACACCCGCGGCGAGGGCGAGCCCCTGCTAATGATCAACGGGTTTCTTTCCACCATGAGCCTGTGGGATCCGTTGATGATCGAGGAGCTGGCCAAGCAGCATCAGCTCATCCTTTTCGACAACCGCGGCGTCGGGTTGTCCACGGATACGAAGGAAAACCATACGACCATACCGCAGATGGCCGACGATGCCGCGGGATTGCTTAAAGCGCTGGGGATCAAAAAAGCGAACATCCTCGCTTACTCCATGGGCGCGCGCATCGGGCAGCAGTTTCTCATCCGGCATCCGGATTTGGTGAGCAAAGCCGTGCTCTGCGCCGCCGATCCAGGCGGCAAATACCAAGACCCGGCGGCGCCGGATGTGGAGGCCAAGCTCAACAGCCCTGACACACCCAAAATGGAAAAACTCGCGCTGACCACCCCCGATACCGAGGCCGGGCGGGCGGCGTTAAAAGCCGCGCTGGAGCGAATGAAAGCGGCCGTCGCGGCGGGCATCATGCCAGATGATTTCGATGTCCCGCAGCAAACCATCGAGCGACAGGACCGTGCCCGCACCACCCTTTGGAATGCGAACAACAGCAACTTCGAAGAACTCAAAAACATCAAAGTTCCCGTGCTGATCACCGACGGGCGTTCCGATGAGATCGATCCGCCGAAAAACTCGCTCATCATCGCCAACCAGATCCCCTTCTCCTGGCTGGCCTTTTTCTGGGGCGGCCACTCCTTTCTCTACACGTCGCCCAAACACTTCGCCGACACGGTCAACGCGTTCTTGCAGTAAGGGCCTCTCGGCAAATCTGGCTGCCGGTTGACATTTCGTCGCCGCGGACGGCGCAGCGGAACCGGGGGCGATCGGGGCTCGTCTTTCGTGCAGCTCAGGGCGCGCGGAAGATAAAATAGACTGCGCCGATAAGGCACAGGCCCGCCCACAGGTAATTCCAGCTGAGCGGAACGCGCATGTAGAGAAGGGCAAAAGGAACAAAAACAGACAGCGTGATAACTTCCTGAATAATCTTGAGCTGGGGCAGCGAGAAGTAGCCGAACCCGATGCGGTTGGCTGGCACCTGCGCAGCGTATTCGAAGAACGCGATGCCCCAACTTACGGCGATCGCCACGATCAGCGGTTTGGAGCGGAGGTCACGCAGGTGGGCATACCACGCAAAAGTCATGAACACGTTGGAGACCAAGAGGAGGCCTATCGTCTTGAGGGCGGTCATAAAGATGGGAAGTGATGTCCGCCATACGGAGATCCACACGGCGTCCAATGATGAAAACTTGCGGGCTCATCCCCCAACGGGGATCGGCGAGTGTGGTGCATGCGGAAGCGGGCGCTTCCTCTTTGTCGGAGGAAGCCACCTCACGCCGGGCGCGGTTTACTTGGCGCCGTTTTGCGGCAGCCAAGCGAACGCTTCCGCAGGCTGGAACTCGGCCGAAACTTCTCCGCCGTAGATCTGGCCTCCGGACACCGTCAGCTTTTTCACCGGTGCGCCTTCCTTGAAATCGAGCTTGGCCAACTCGACGTGGAAGATGCTCGGCGAGGCGGCAGAATCATAATAGTAGACCAAATCTTTTTGGTCGCTGATGGTCCGCCACACGGTCGAGGCGTTGTTCGGATCGCTGGCTGAGCTGCTCAAGTCGAGCGGAACGCTGATATCCCTCATGACGCTGAGCAAGCTGGCAATGCTCTGGTTTTTGAGGGTATGCCCCGGGACGATCGACACGTAGTTTTTATCGGCGCCTTGGGCAATGGCGTTGATGTAATACGAAGCGCGGGCAAAGCGGTCGGACGGACGCGAAGTGCCGGGCAGGAAGTCGGAGCCATTGACGTTTTTCCAATAGTCGTTGATGGCTAACTGCTGGTCGAAAGGAGGCTGGTTGGTCATCACCTTGTATTCCGGGCCGTGGTGGACGACCAACTTGCCTTCGATGAATTCGAAAATCGCCGAGTCCCCGGTCACATCGGAGATCGAAAGATGGCAAGTGGTGGGCACTCCGCCCTTCAAAACCGGGGCCACGATGCGGAAAGG
>JBILDG010000051.1:0-9329 GCA_044352715.1 Chthoniobacterales bacterium
GCCGCCCTCAAAGATCTCATCGACCGCCAGCTCATCATCGATCACTTCAAATCCGAAGGATTCAAAATTCCCGAATACGTCATCGAAGACCGCATCAACACCATTGTACGCGAGGAATTCGGCGGCGACCGCACCGCGTTTGTTCGCACCTTGAAAGCCCAAGGCTTCAGTCTGGCCCGCTTCCGAGAGATCGAGCGCGACAAAATCATCGTGCAAGCCATGCGCCAGCGGGCCGTGCGTTCGGATTTCGTGATTTCGCCCGACAAAGTCTCCGCCTTCTATCGTAAAAACATTGCCCAATATTCGACTCCCGAAGAAATCCAACTCAGCATGATTGTGCTGCGAGCGGAGAGCGACGGCTCGGAAAACCCGGTAGAAAGCAAACGGGCCATGGCCCAAGAGATACGGACAAAGCTCGTGGAGGGTGCCGAGTTCGCCGGTATGGCGCAGATGTATTCCGACGACAGCACCGCCGACTTGGGCGGCGATTGGGGATGGATCGACCGCAATACGCTCACGCCGGAGCTCAACAAAATCGCCTTCTCGCTCAAGCCGGGTGAACTCAGCGACGTGATCCAGCTCGGCGACAACTTTTACATCATGCGCGTCGATGCCAAAAAACCCGCCGTTACCCGCCCGCTCGGCGAGGTGCGTGACGAAATCAGCAAGCAACTTTTCGAGGAAGAACGTCTCCGCCTGCAGGACCAATGGATCGAGACCCTGCGCAAGAAGGCGTACGTAAAAATCTACTGAGCGTGCCAGCGCGCCCCGTCCTCGGCCTCACCCTCGGCGATCCGGCCGGTATCGGACCGGAGATCATTCGCGCCAGCCTCGCCTACGACGGGCTTCCCGATTTCTGCGATTACCGTGTGATCGGGTCGACGGGAAACCACACTCCAGGCAATCCCACGCCGGATTCCGCCCGGGCCGCTTGGGCGGCGCTGGAAGAAGCCGCCCGGCTTTTGCAGTCAGGCGAGATCCACGGCGTGGTCACCGGCCCCATCTGCAAAAAAGCCATGGCCAATGTCGGTTTCTCCTTTCCCGGACAGACGGAATTTTTCGCCGACAGGGCCGGGGTCATCGATTTTGCCATGTGCCTGACAGGCGGACCGCTCACCGTTGCTCTGGCAACAATCCACGTGCCGGTGCGCGATGTCGCGTCGCTGTTGCAAACCTCCGAGATCATCCGCGTCGGACGCCTGCTGGCCTCGTTCATGCAGCAGCGGCTGGGACGTCCGCCGCGCATCGCCGTGGCGGGATTGAACCCGCATGCGGGCGAAGGCGGACAATTCGGCGACGAGGAGGAGCGGATCATCGTCCCCGCGATTGCCGAACTGTCCAGCGTGGGGGCATTCACCGGTCCACTTTCACCGGATACTGTTTTTCACCGTGCGGTGCAGGGAGAGTTTGATGCCGTGCTTTGCATGTATCACGACCAAGGGCTGATCCCTCTCAAACTTCTCGCTTTCGACACCGGCGTAAACGTGACTCTCGGCCTTCCCTTCCCACGCACCAGCCCCGATCACGGCACCGCCTTTGACCTCGCCGGAACCGGCCGCGCCAAACATGACAGCATGCTCGCCGCCATCAAACTTGCGGCCGCAATGCTGCGTTAAATCATATAGTCTGGCTCGCCGGACAACTCGTGCAACCCGCACTCGCGTTTGAGGCCGCTGAACCGTGTTTCCTCCGGCTTCATGCCGTCGGCAAATCTCGTCGTGCTGTGCACATCACCCACGCTCACGTAGCCTTGCTCCCAAAGCGGGTGGTAAGGCAAGCCGTGTGCCTTGAGGTATTCAAACACTTTGCGATCGCTCCAGTCGATGATCGGGTGGAATTTCAAAATACGGTTCTGACGCTTGATCAGCGGCAAAGTCTCGCGCTTGGAGGAATGCTCGCGGCGGAGCCCTGTTATCCAAACTCTCGCCTCGAGCTCGCGCAGAGCGCGGTTCATCGGCTCGACTTTGTTGAGGCGTCCGTATTTTTCGAGACCTTCCACACCCTGCTCCCAAAGTTTGCCATTGAGCGCTTCCTGTCGCGCCGCCGTGACGGCGGGGTTGTAGATTTTGAGATTAAGCGAGAGCCGTTCGCTCAACTCTTCGGCAAACTTGTATGTCTCGGGAAACAAATATCCGGTGTCGATGAAAACAACGGGGATCTTCGGATCAATCTGCGTGACCAAATGCAGCATCACGGCGGATTGGATGCCGAAGCTAGTGCTGAGTACGGCATGACCGCGAAATTCTTCCAACACCCACCGCACCCGGTCCGCCGCCGAACGCCCCTCCAAATCACGGTTCCATCCCGCAATTTGCGCGTCGTCGAAATCTGATTTGGTCAATCTAGCCATCGAAAAAGTCCTGCCGAATACGCCTTCGTCGCTCCGGCGGCAAGCTGCAAATGCCTGCTTTCGCCTTGAGACATTATGCCTCTCCTTTTAGCGTCGCCGGATGTCCGTTCTAATCGTTGGTTCCATGGGTCTCGATGACGTGAAAACTCCCGTCGATGAGCGTTTTGATCTTTTGGGAGGTTCCGCCTCGTATGCCGCCGTCGCGGCCGGTTATTTCTCACCAGTAAATCTTGTCGGCATCGTCGGCGAGGACTTCCCCTCCGAGCATTGGAATTTCCTGCAAAGCCGCGGCATCAACCTTGAGGGTGTGCAGCGCGTGCCGGGCAAAACCTTCCGCTGGTCGGGCGAATACATGTGGGACATGAACACCCGCGAAACGCGCTCGATCGCGCTCAACGTTTTTGAAACCTTTTCGCCCAAGTTGCCGGGGCATTACTGCTCCAGCGACTACGCCCTTTTGGCCAACATCGCACCGGAACTCCAACTCCAAGTGCTCGACCAGATGGAAAAGCCGAAGTTTGTTATCGCCGATACAATGGACCTCTGGATCAGCATCGCCCAACCCGCCCTGCTCGAACTGCTCAAACGCGTCGACATGCTCATCCTCAACGACAGCGAGGCGCGCGAACTGACCAAGGAAACCAGCCTCATCAAAGCCGGCAAAAAAATCCAATCCCTCGGACCCCGCATCGTCGCCGTCAAAAAAGGCGAGCACGGCTGCCTCCTCTTCGGTGAAGACGACGATTTCTTCAGCTGCCCCGCCTACCCGCTGGAGGATATCCATGACCCCACCGGCGCCGGGGACACGTTCGCCGGCGGCCTGACCGGCTACCTTGCCAGCCGCAACAACAGCCACGTCAGCTTCAAAACCCTGAAGACCGCCGTGGTCGTCGGCAGCGTCCTCGCCAGCTACAATGTCGAAGCCTTCAGTCTCGAGCGTATGCGCTCGGTCGAACAAAAAGAAATCCTCGCTCGCTTTGCCGAGTTCCAAGACCTCGCCCACTTCGACGCAGAGTTGCCGTGACGTCAATCACCCCGCCAGCTGCGCGGACGGAAACAAGACGTAGAGCATCAGGTAAACAATCACTCCGGTGATCGAGACGTAGAGCCAAAGAGGCAGAGTAATGCGGGCCCATTTTTTGTGCCGGTCATACCTTGCGCGCAGGGCCGGAATCACCGTCATGAGCACCAGTGGCACAATGGCCGCAGCGAGAATGACATGCGTGATGAGGATGAAAAAGTAGAGCGGACGGATGAACGGATGCTCGTAAGTGAAGCGGATCGATCCGACGTGGTAGTGATAGACCACATAACAACCGAGAAACACCGCTGATACTGCCAGAGCGGATGCCATACAGATGATGTGTTGCCTTTTGCGCTCGTGCTTGATGAACCACCACCCGGCAAGGAGGAGGAGGGTGCAGATGGAGTTGAGCGTGGCGTTGACCGCCGGCAGATCGGTAACACTCATTGACCTGCCTCGTGGTTGGCATCAACGGCCTTGACCGTTTTGACGACAAACCATCCCAAACCACTGCAAATGCTGAAGAGAAAACCGAGCATGACGATCACACCCCACGAAAAACCAAATCCGGCCATGACGGTTGTGGCTTCGACTTCTTCGCCCGGCTCACGGCATCCGGCACAGGCCAAGACAGGCGCGTTGAGCAGAACAAAAGCCATGATGGCAGCAAGAAATTTCATAATGTAATTAATTATCGGTCGGGCCCTTCGGCGTCGAGCCGGCTCTCTGCTCCCGCAGCAGATTGCCCGTATCCATGAGAATCTTCGGAATCAACTCCGGGTCTTCCAACATGCGGGCACTGCGCACCATGCCGTTGCCGTCCACAACAAGAAACATTGTGCCGTGGACCGGTTCGCCATTTTCTTCGTCCAGATGCTGCATGAAACCTTGCGTCACGAGCTTGCGGATCACCTCCGGATCACCGGTCAGAAACTTCCAGCGCGCCGAGTCGGCATGACTGGCTTCCGCATAATCTTTCAAAACCTCGGGCGTATCGTGGTCCGGATCGACGGTCACCGAAACAAGTTTCACATCCGGCGTTTTGGCCAGGGCTTTTTGCATCTCCAACATGCGCGCAGTCATCAGCGGGCACGGCCCCTTGCAACGAGTGAAGATGAAGTCGGTGATCCAAATTTGGCCGCGCAGACTTTCACGCGTCACCGTGGCACCGGACTGGTCGGTCAAAGTGAAATCAGGCACCGCCCGCAAAACCGGCAACGACGATGCCTCACGCCGCTCGGATCCGCGCCAAACCGAATAACCCATGGTGACAGCGAGCACGAAGAGCAGAAAAGCCCCTGCCCAGCCGAGGTTGTGCATCCGTCGGGAGACCGGCTCCTCGTCTGGTGTCGGGGCCTCGCTCATCATCGGGTCAGACAAGATAGAGCACCGTGTATAGGAAGAGCCAAACGACATCGACAAAGTGCCAATACATACCCGTTAGGATGAGATAGGTGTGGTTTTGCGAGGTGTAAGCGCCGCCGAGTTGACGGAAAAAAGCCACAAGGATCATTAGCACCCCGATGGCAACGTGCAGGCCATGAAAACCGGTCAAAACAAAAAATGACGCCCCGTAAGCTCCGCCTTTGTTGAACCAGAGACCTTGGTGGTGCATGTGATACCACTCGTAAGCTTGGATCCCGAGAAAGAGCGAACCAAGTAAAACACTGAGTCCGAGCCAGAGCAGTCCGCTTTTACCCCTCTTCACCGCAACTTCAGCCGCGTGATAAGTGAAGCTGCTGGTGATCAGGAAAATCGTATTGATGCCGGTGAGCAGGACGGGCAGCTTCGGCAGATCGGCACCGGGTGGCCATGCGGGCGAACTCAATCGCAGAACGACATAACCGGCGATAAGGCCGGCAAACAACATCGCTTCGGAAGCCAGGAAAATAGTCATGCCGAAGATCGCCGTACGTGGCGAGGCATGGGGTTGATCGTGGGCGGTCAAGGCGGCAGTGCTCATGGTGCAGGATGTGTTACAGGGTGCGGGGTTGTAGGAAAAGCCTCATCATGAGATAGCCTTCCACAAAATCACGAGGCCGCAAAACAACACCGCAAAGAGGGCGATGAAAGCCAGAATGCGGCGGTTGGCTTTTTTGGTTTTTTCGTCCATTTCCAACATATCAGCGGGCCAAGACCATCAGGCCAAGCAGCAGCGGCAAGTAGGCGATCGAGCCGAGAAATAGCATGCGGGCCGCCGGGACCGAACCGCCGCTGACTGCAAAATTGCCGGCCAGCGCGACAAAGGCCCCACCTAGCAAAAGAGCCCCGTAAAAATAGATCACGGAATAGGCAAAGAAGACCGAAGGCAGCAAGCTCACCGCCAGCAAAGCCAGGGCATAAAGCACGGCCTGACGCCCAGTGATAAAGCCATCTTCATCACCTTCGGAAAGCATTTTGAATCCGGCTTGCGCGTAGTCTTCGCGATAAAGCCAAGCAATCGCCAAAAAGTGCGGCATCTGCCAGAGGAATAAAATAGCAAACAGGGTCAACCCCTCGGCATTGATGGAACCGCGCGCGGCCGTCCAACCAATGAGCGGAGGCAACGCCCCGGGCACTGCACCGATGATCGTGTTGAGCGTCGTGACACGCTTGAGCGGCGTGTAAATGAAGAGGTAAAAAACGATAGTCGCCGCGGCCAACGAGGCCGAGAGAATGTTGGCAAAGAGGGCCAAGCATACCACGCCACTCACTGAAAAAACCACTCCGGTGAGCAATGCATCCGTGGGCAGCACCCGTGCCGTCGGCAAGGGCCGACTGCGTGTTCGCTTCATTTTCGCGTCGTGGTCGCGTTCCCACCATTGATTCAGGGCCGCTGCCCCGGCCGCGCTCAAAGCCGTTCCGACCAGCGTCGCGGAAAGTAACAGGTAATTCCATTCAGCTTTGACTCCCAATGCAAAACCCGCCATGGCCGTCGCCAAAGTCAAGAAGCTCAGGCGCGCCTTGACCAGTTCGGCTAAATCCGCCATCGCGAACACGGGACGGGAAGTTGTGCGACCGAGTGCTTTCATGCGACAGAAGCAAAGGAGGTATCGCGCCGGTGCTCGGACGCCCGGGGCGAAAACGACGCCAGAAGAAAACACTGGGCCACACCCAGAAACAAGATCAGCGCACCTACCGCCACGTGGGCGGTAGTAATGTCGGCCGCCTTGTTGGAGAGTACGGTCCATCCGCCGAGAACGATCTGCAGGACAAGAAGAGCCACCCACCAGCGCGAAGCCAAGCGGGCACCCATCGCCGCCCCGCGGGCGCGCCAAGCGTAGAGAACGACTCCCGCTAAAAGAAGCAGCGCCATCAACCGGTGCAACATATGCAAATGGATGTGACCGAGCGTTGTGGGGACTTCTCCGCTGGCAATTCGCTGAACATTGATGGCGGCCAACTGATCGCTAGTGATGAAAGGCCACACTTGACCGTAAGCTAGCGGGAAATCATGGATGGCTAACCCGGCATGCTCGTGGCGCATGGTCGCCCCGATAGCCAGTTGCAGATAGATGAGAGAGGTCAGCGTCACCGCCCAACGCAACAATCCGGGTGCATGCCAACGCCAGCGGGCCCCGCCTGTCGCAAATGCCTTGCTCGTGGCGATACAGATCACGACCAACAGGCTGATGAAAGCCTGCGCGAGCATCCCGTGGAAAATGCCGATCTCGTCCATGATCATGGTCACCCTCAAACCGCCCAGCACTCCTTGCACGATGACGGAAGCCACCGCGATATAGCCGAGCATTCTCACCCATTTGCGTGGCTCAGTCATCCACAGGACGATGGCGAGAATCACCGTGAGCAGCCCGACGCCCGATGCGATCAGACGATGCGCATGTTCGTAAAAAATTCCCCCCGTCCACCGCGAAAGCGGGAAGAGGAACATATTGTAGCCGTAAGTCGTGGGCCAATCGGGAACGGTCATTCCCACACCTTTGGATGTGACCAAACCGCCGCTGAGCAAAAGGAACACAGCCGATGCAGCGGTAAAGACCGCGTAGGCGAAAACAAGTGAACGGGCGGTGCCGTAGTGGGTTGACGTCGTACCAGACATGGCGGAACGACAGCGGCCGGGCTAATGGACCGCGAGGCGAGCACCCTCGGGAGCTTTTTCGTCCTGCGGGAGAAAATCCTTCTCCATACCGGGGACACTGTATTCGTAAGGTCCGTTGTAAACGACCGGTGTTTTCTCGAAATTGCCGTGACCGGGAGGGGACGGCACGGTCCATTCCAAAGTCGTCGCATCCCACGGATTGTTGGGCGCTTTTTTGCCGTGGCGCAGGCTCCAAATGAAGTTCCACAGGAAGATGAATGTGGCCAAGCCCATACCGAAAGCGGCCCAGCTGACGAAGACGTTGATCGGCTGAAGGGCGCGCAGATGGTCATACAAAGTCGGATCGGCGATACGGCGCATCATGCCGCCCAACCCGAGATTGTGCATCGGGAAGAAAGTGAGGTTGAAAAAGATGAATGTGGCGAAGAAATGAATCTGGCCCAGCGTTTCGTTCATCATGCGTCCGAACATTTTCGGATACCAGAAGTAGATCGCCGCGAAAGCCCCGAAGAGACTGCCGCCGAAGAGCACATAGTGAATGTGCGCCACAATGAAGTAGGAGTTGTGAACGAATAGATCTACCGGCGTCGAGGCCATGAAAATGCCGCTCAAGCCGCCGATCACAAACATGGAAACGAAAGCCAGGGCGAAAAGCATCGGTGTGGTGAAGCTGATCGATCCGCGCCACACCGTTCCCATCCAGTTGAAGGTTTTGATGGCCGACGGGACAGCAATGATCATCGTGGAGACCGAGAAAACGGCGCCGAGCGTCAAATTCATGCCGCTGACAAACATGTGGTGACCCCACACAATAAAGCCGAGGAAGCCGATGGCCACCATGGCCCAGACCATGGCCTTGTAGCCGAAGATCGGTTTGCGGGCAAAGACCGGAAGAATTTCAGAGACCAACCCCATCGCCGGCAAGATCATGATGTAAACCTCGGGATGTCCGAAGAACCAGAACAGGTGCTGCCAGAGCAAAGGTTGCCCACCCTGCGCGGCGAAAAAGGTCGTGCCAAAGTTCAAGTCCGTGAAAAGCATGGCCGCCGCGGCGGAAAGCACCGGGACCGCCAGCACGAGAAGAAAGGATGTGATGAAGAGCGACCAAACCGAGAGCGGCAGACGGAACATGGTCATGCCCGGCGCGCGCATGTTGACGATGGTCGTGATGTAGTTCGTCGCGCCGGCGATGGAAGAGAGACCGTTCACAAAGAGGCCGACGCACCACAGGCTTTGTCCAAGTTGCGTATTATTGTTGTATGCCGGCGTGGAACTCAGTGGTGCATAGGCGGTCCAACCAGACTGGGCGGCGCCGCCGTCCGCGAAAAAGCTGGCGATAAGGATGATGCCCGAGACGAAATAAAGCCAGTAGCTCATGGCATTCAAGGTCGGGAAAGCCATGTCTCCCGCCCCGATTTTCAGCGGAATGAGGAAGTTTCCGAAACCGCCGATCAACAAAGGCATCACTACCAGAAACACCATGACTGTGGCGTGCATGGTGAAGAGCATATTGTAGCCGCCCGGAAGGATGATGCCGTCACTGGCAATACTCGCAGGCAGCAGTGCGCCGATCAACGGAACCTGCACTCCGGGGTAAGCCAGCTGATAGCGAATGCCCATGGCAAGAAGGCCGCCAATGAGCAGGAAGAAAAAACTGGTCCACATGTATTGCAGACCGATCATTTTGTGGTCGAGCGACCAGATGTATTTGGAGAAGAAGCTCGGGTGATGGTGATCCTGTCCGTGTTTAACGGCAGGAGCTTCGTCTGGAACAAAAACAGTTGCGCTGGTGCTCATAGTTTATCCTCCGTTTTCGGAATTGATGTTTCGGGGGTGGATTGAACGGCCGCCGTCATGACTTGCGCTGACCGCGCCGCGGAAGCCGCGTTGGCTTCATCAGCTTTGGCCGCGATCTT
>JBILDG010000281.1:0-2715 GCA_044352715.1 Chthoniobacterales bacterium
CGGCCCAGCTCCGGGGCAAGAGGCGGTCGCGCGACAAGGCGAAGATACCGCGTGAGGCCGCTACGGTGAAACCGATGCAGGTCGCGGCGAAATCGACAAGCACAGCCACACGAATCCACAAACCGGCCCAATATCCCAACAGGTTATCGGCGATGCGGGCAAAGCCATCGATCGCCTCACCCCAGTCCTTGGCCACATGCTGCGGGCCGTAATAGACAGTTCCCGCGTAGGAACAGAAGACGAGCAGAAGCGCGGCGGCCGAGACGGTGCCGACCAGGGCCAGCGGAATGTTTCGCCGCGGGTTTTTCGATTCCTCGGCCAAAGAGCCTGCTGTTTCAAAACCACCGAAGAGGAGAATAGAAAACAACAGTGCGCCAAACAAATCGCTCCCGTGAGGGTTGGGCCAGATGAACACGCTGAGCGTGTTCGCCGCGCCAGCGTGCCAAATGGCAGCTGCGCCTGTGAGCAAAAAGGGAATCACCGAGACGCTGACGATGAGCAGTTGGGCCCTTGTGGCGAGGGAGGCTCCGCGAACGTTGAGAATCCACGCAATCAGGGCCACGGCCGATGCGCCCATCCACCATGGAAAATCGACTCCGGTGTAGGTCTTGGCAAAACGCTCGGCCAACTCACCGACCGCAATCGTGAAGCCGGCCGCTCCCGCGAAAAGCAGCGAAAGAACGTAGATGCCCAATGCACCAACCCCGGCCAGCCGTCCCCAGGCCCGACCGATGTAGTCTCCGATCGCCCCGGCGCCGCCGGTCTCCGATGCGTAGTATGCAATGACCATCGAGAAGGTGATCATTCCGGCTGCCGCCAAAAGCACGGCAAGAGGTCCCGCGGCTCCGGCGAGCGCGGCAACGATCCCGAGGAAGAGCGCGATATCAATGAGCGGTCCGATCGAAAAGCACTGACCGACTATTTGCATCAGGCCGATATGGCCCGAGCGCAGCTGCCCTGGCCCGGATGATTTACTGGATGTAAGGGGTGCGTCCATTTGCCTTTACGCTTGCCCGCCCTCGAACAAATCCAGTTGATCGGTGAAGGCTCGTAGCCGGTGGGGGCGTTTGCGTTTCTCGGCGAAAGCCGGCTTTCCCTCGGCATTGAGTTCTGACGCTTCAAGGTTACCAAGAATTTCCCGGGCGCGTTTGAGGATCGGATCAGGCAAACCGGCAAGGCGGGCGACTTGAATACCGTAGCTTTGGTCGGCGGGGCCTGGGATGATCTTGCGCAGAAAGATCACATCGTCGTTCCATTCTTGGACGGCGACGTTGCAGTTGGTGACGCCCGGGCGGGTGCGGGCCAAGTCGGTGAGTTCGTGGTAATGCGTGGCAAAAAGTGTGCGGCAACCGGTTGTATCGTGAAGGAATTCAGCCACGCTCCAGGCAATCGAAAGCCCGTCAAAAGTCGATGTCCCTCGCCCGATTTCGTCGAGAATTACCAGGCTTTGCTTGGTTGCATTGTTGAGGATATTGGCCGTCTCGCTCATTTCGACCATGAAAGTGGATTGGCCTCTTGCGAGGTCGTCGGTCGCGCCAACTCGGGTGAAGATGCGGTCGACGACACCGATTTCAGCTTCGGTTGCGGGGATGAAGCTGCCGGTTTGCGCGAGGAGGACAAGCAGGGCGACTTGGCGGATATAGGTGCTTTTGCCCGCCATGTTTGGTCCCGTGAGGATGACCAAGCGGTGCTTTTCCGTGTCTATTTCGGTGTCGTTCGGCACAAAGCGCCCCGCGGGCATGGTTTGGTCGAGCACGGGGTGTCGGCCGTCGGTGATTTTGATTCCTCCACCGGTGGAGAGTTTCGGGCGCACGTAACGGAATGTTCGCGCGGTTTCCGCGAGGCCGGACAAAGCGTCGATGCGGGCAATGGCTTGAGCGGTATGTTGGAGGGCTTCGAGTTCCGCGAGGACGGCAGAGCGAAGTTCCTGGAAGATTTCGGTCTCAAGCGCGCGGGCCCGCTCTTCTCCACCCAAAATGCGGCCCTCCATTTCCTTCAACTCCGGTGTGATAAAGCGCTCGGCATTGGCGGTGGTTTGCTTGCGCGTATAATCGTCTGGCGCCGCGTCGAGGTTCGATTTGGTGATTTCGATGTAGTAGCCGAAGACGGAATTGTAGCGGACTTTGAGCGACTTGATGCCGGTGCGTGCAATCTCACGGTCTTGCAGTTCGGCGATCCATTGCCGCCCCTTCGCGCCAGCCTGGCGGAGTTCGTCAAGATCGGCGTGGTAGCCTTCGCGGATCATCCCGCCCTCACGGGTTGTCGGCGGCGGATCGTCAACGAGTGCTGCTCCGAGAAGATCGACCAGCGGATCGAAGGTCCGCAGATCAGCCGCGAGAGCAAGAAGCGGGGACTCATCACCCTCCGCCAGCGTGGCCCGCAGGGAAGGCAGCAAAGCGAGTGAGGACTTGAGCGCGACGAGGTCGCGGGCGTTGCCCGAGGCGAGGCTGAGACGTGAAACGGCGCGCTCCATGTCGCGGATGTCGCGCAATATGTCCCGCGCGGCCGAGAGACGCTGTGTATCGTCATGGAATGCGGCGATCAGGTTTTGCCGTGCGTGAATTGCTTCAAGGTCTCTGAGCGGATGAAGAATCCACCCGCGCAAAAGTCGTGCGCCCATCGGGGTGAGGGTCCGGTCGATTGCGCCGCACAAGCTGGTTCCCTCCGCACTTCGTGATTCCACCAACTCAAGGTTCGACTGGGTGACGGAATCCA
>JBILDG010000282.1:0-2711 GCA_044352715.1 Chthoniobacterales bacterium
GAGGGATTGTCGGGGTCAAGACTTTGCAGATCAGCGCCCTCATCGCGAGCGGCAAAGAGCAGGGAGGTCCTCCCCCGGTGACGATCAGCACTGTGGTGGCGGAGGCTGATCGTTGGGATCGCCGGGTCGAATCGGTCGGTTCATTCCGGGCTGTGCAGGGGGCCGACCTGAGCACTGAAGAATCGGGGGTCATCACAAAAATCCATTTTGCCAACGGGGCCGAAGTCAAAGAAAATGACCTCCTTCTTGAGCTTGATACCGAGACGGAACAAGCCAACTTGCGATCGGCCGAGGCCGAGCAGGATCTGGCCCGCACGGTTTACGAGCGCACTAAACGCTTGCGCCAAAACAACACCGTCCCGCAATCGGACCTCGATGCTGCCGAGTCGCAGTTGCGCAAGATGACCGCGTTGGTCGAGCAACTCAAAGCGACCATTCGCAAGAAGCAGCTCAACGCACCTTTTTCCGGCCGCCTCGGCATTCGTGAAGTCAACCTCGGACAATTCGTCAACTACGGCGATAAAATCGTCACGCTGCAGTCTCTCGACCCAATTTTCGTGGATTTTCTGCTGCCCCAGCAGCTGATCGCCGGATTGCAGCTCGGCAAAAAGATCCAAGTGCTCACCGATGTTTACCCGGATCGTGTCTTTGAGGGTGAGTTGACCGCCATCAACTCCGAGATCGACCGTGTGACCCGCAACATCCGCCTGCAGGGCACGTTGAAAAACTCCGAGGGCGCACTGCGACCGGGCATGTTCGCGCGGGTGATCCTCTCTCTCGGCGAAGCCGAGGATGTGGTGCGGGTTCCCGCCACCTCGCTCCTCCGTGCGCCCTACGGCGACTCGGTTTTTGTCGTTCTTGAAAAAAGCCGCGAGGATGGTTCGAAAATGCTGGTGGCCGAGCAGCGTTTTGTTCGCAGCGGTCGCACGATGGGAGATTTTGTGGCGATCACCGAGGGGCTGCAGGCCGGGGACACGGTCGTATCGGCGGGTGTTTTCAAGTTGCGCAACGGAAGCCCCGTGAAGGTGAACAACAGCTTGGCTCCCCAGCCGCAGTTGGCCCCCGAGCCTGAAGACACATGAGCCTCCGTCATTTGGCCGGACGTGGTGGAGGGGGCGGCAGCTTCACCGACCTTTTCATCCAGCGGCCGGTCCTCGCGGTGGTGGTCAGTCTGCTCATTCTTGTCGCGGGTGTGCAGGCCGTTTTTACCCTGACCGTTCGCCAATATCCGCGCAGCGACAACGCTTCGGTCACGATCACCACGGTTTACATCGGCGCCAATGCCGACTTGGTCCGCGGCTTCATCACCACGCCGATCGAGAGAGCGATCGCTGCCGCGGACGGCATTGACTACATCGAATCGCAAAGCTCGCAGGGTCGCTCGCTCATCACGGCGCGGCTCAAACTCAACTACGATCCGACCAAGGCGCTCTCTGAGATCAGCTCGAAGGTCGATCAAGTCCGCGGTGATCTGCCGCCCGAGGCGGAGGTGCCGGTCATCGATATCGTCAGTGCCGACTCCGAACGCGCGGCGTCCTATCTCCGGTTTGTCTCGGACATCCTCGAACCTAACGAAATTACCGACTACCTGTCCCGCGTGGTGCAACCGCGACTCACAGCTGTTCCCGGGGTGCAGCGCGCGGATATTCTCGGCGGCCGTGTTTTTGCCATGCGTATCTGGCTCAAGCCTGAGCGCATGGCCGCGCTCAATGTCAGCCCAGCACAAATCAGGCAGGCTCTGGCGGGCAACAATTATCTCGCGGCTGTTGGCCAGACAAAAGGTGCGCTGGTCACGGTCAATCTCACGGCCAACACGGATTTGCGCACCGTCGAGGAATTCCAAAATCTTGTGCTGCGGGAAAGCGGCGGTGCCATTGTCCGGCTGAGGGATGTGGCCGATGTCGTTCTGGGTGCGGAGGACTACGATTCGGTCGTCCGTTTTTCCGGTGAGCAGGCGGTGTTCATGGGTGTCTGGGTTCTGCCCAACGCCAATACTCTCGATGTCATCCGCGGTGTGCGTGCGGAGCTGGAAAAGATCAAAAAGGAACTCCCCGCGGGGCTCGAGGCGGGTATCGGCTACGACTCGACGGTCTATATCACCGATGCCATCCGCGAGGTGCTCAAGACACTGGCGGAAACGCTGCTGATCGTTGTCGTTGTGATTTTCCTTTTTCTCGGATCGGTGCGCGCCGTGCTCGTGCCGGTCGTGGCCATCCCGTTGTCGATCCTTGGCGCGATCTTCCTCATGCAGGCGGCTGGGTTCACTGTCAATTTGCTGACCCTGCTGGCCGTCGTGCTTTGCGTCGGTCTTGTCGTCGATGACGCCATCGTGATCGTGGAGAACGTCGAGCGGCACTTGGCGAACGGTTTGTCACCTTACGATGCCGCCATCAAAGGCGCCCGCGAGTTGGTGGGCCCGGTCATCTCCATGACGGTCACACTGGCGGCAGTGTATCTGCCGATTGGTTTGCAGGGCGGACTGACCGGAGCGCTCTTTCGGGAATTTGCTTTTACGCTGGCAGGGGCGGTTTTTGTTTCCGGTATCGTGGCTCTGACAATTTCGCCGGCCATGAGTGCGAAGTTGTTGAGGCCGGGGATGGAAGATCATGGTTTCGCCGGAGTGATCAGCCGCGGTTTCAATCGTCTGCGCGACATTTACGGCCGCTGGCTTGACCGGGTGTTGGATTCACGTCCCGCCGCTTATGCTGTGT
>JBILDG010000283.1:0-2709 GCA_044352715.1 Chthoniobacterales bacterium
GATCTCGAACCGTATCGTGCGGTGCTTTACGCTCTCCTCGGGGGCACCTGGGCGTTTCACGCCACGTTCACGCTCTCCATGATTCCGAAAGGCCAAACCGACCTCACCTACGGCGGCACATTCTTCTCCCTTACGGTTATCTACCTGATGAACCTGCTGCTGCTTTCCGTTTTGCTGATCATTGCCACGCCCTATGTCAGCTTCGCCAGCTTCGGGCGCGAACTTCTTGCCCACGCCGCCGACTTCGCCGCCGAAGCCGCCAATTTTATCGACCTCATCCTGCGCACGGCGGGGCTGTGAAACTCGGATCAGCCCCGCGCTGGCTTCCGTTGGTTTGTTCTGCTTTCCTTTGTTCATGAGCAAAACGGTCTGGCACAAGATCAAGGATTACACGGATCTGAAGTTCGAGAAGACGGACGACGGGATCGCCAAGATCACGATCAATCGACCCGAGGTGCGCAATGCCTTCCGTCCGCAGACGGTCGAGGAAATGAAAAACGCTTTCGATCATTGCCGGGACGATGCGTCGATCGGTGTGGTCGTTCTCGCCGGGGAAGGGGATAAAGCTTTCTGCTCCGGCGGCGACCAAAAGGTGCGCGGCGACGGCGGCTACATCGGGGCCGACGGTGTGCCCCGCCTCAATATCCTTGATGTGCAGAAGCAAATCCGTGGTTTGCCCAAGCCGGTGGTCGCGATGGTTGCCGGCTACGCCGTCGGGGGTGGACATGTCCTTCATGTCGTGTGCGACCTGACCATCGCGGCGGACAATGCACGCTTCGGACAGACCGGACCGCGGGTCGGGTCGTTCGATGGCGGCCTTGGTGCCAGCTATCTTGCACGGGTCGTCGGACAAAAAAAAGCGCGGGAAATCTGGTTCCTCTGCCGCCAATACAACGCGCAGCAGGCGCTCGACATGGGCTTGGTCAATACTGTTGTCCCGCTCGCCCAGCTTGAGGAGGAAACGCTCAAATGGTGCCGCGAAATTTTGGAGCTTTCGCCTATGGCCCTGCGCTGCCTCAAAGCCGCCCTCAACGCCGATTGCGATGGTCAGATGGGACTGCTCGACCTCGCGGGCAACGCCACGCTGCTTTACTACCTCAGCGAGGAGGCCAAAGAGGGCAAACAAGCCTTCGTCGAAAAGCGCAAGCCGGACTTTTCCAAGTATCCTCGCTTCCCCTGAGGTCGGGGCTATAATCGCCGACTATGTCGAGTGTTGCCGGACAACTTTTCCGCATCGCCACCTGGGGTGAATCCCACGGCGGCGGAGTGGGTGTCGTGATTGATGGTTGTTTGCCTCAACTCAACCTGACCGAGGCTGACATCCAAAAGGAACTCGACCGTCGGCGCCCCGGTCAGAGCGATATTGTCACCCCGCGCAAGGAGGCTGATCGCTGTGAGATTTTGTCCGGCGTTTTCCAAGGCAAAACCACCGGAACGCCCATCGCCATTCTTGTCCGCAACGAAGACGCACGACCCGAGGCTTACAAGGAAATGGAGACAGCTTTCCGTCCGTCGCACGCCGATTTCACCTATCAGGCCAAATACGGCATCCGCAACTGGCAGGGCGGGGGACGTGCTTCCGCGCGCGAAACGATCGGGCGCGTCGCTGCCGGCGTCGTGGCCCGCAAAGTCCTCGATGCACTGCATCCCGGTATCGAGGTGCTGGCGTGGGTCAGTCGCGTGAATCTGATCGAAGCACAAGTTGAGATTGCATCCGTAACCCGTGAAGCGATCGAAGCCAACGCCGTGCGCTGTCCCGATGCCGCCGCGGCGGAGAAGATGATCGCCCGCATCAAAGAAGCGCGTTCGTCCGGCGATTCGGTCGGAGGCTTGATCGAATGCGTCGTGCGTAATTGCCCAGCAGGACTTGGCGAACCCGTTTTCGACAAGCTCGAGGCCGACTTGGCCAAAGCGATGTTGAGTTTGCCGGCAACCAAGGGATTTGAGATTGGCTCTGGTTTCGAAGGAACAAAGCTGACCGGTCAGGAGCACAACGACGCTTTTGAAATGCGCGAGGGGCGCGCGCGCACGCTCACCAACCGCTCCGGCGGAATCCAGGGCGGAATCAGCAATGGCGAGGACATCGTCTTTCGCGTGGCTTTCAAGCCGACCGCCACGATCGCCAGTAAACAGCAAACGGTGACCGCCTCCGGCGAGAATACCGAGCTCGCCGCCCGCGGACGCCACGACCCGTGCGTTATCCCGCGCGCCGTGCCCATCGTCGAAGCGATGGTCTGGCTTGTGCTGTGTGACCATGCCTTGCGTCAGCGGGCACAGCGGGCAGAGTAGCATCGGCTTCCAGCCGATAATGTCGGGTCGTCATTGGCTTACAGCCAACGCCACTTTCTGAGTGTCTCGAAGAAAGTTGTGGCCGTTGCTTTTTGAGATGCGAGCATTTGACAAAAGCCCCCCCGCAATAGCCTCAATTCATGGATTATACAGAACACCAAAAGGTTTCATACTTTTGCCTTTTCCAGGGAGCACAGGCGTTTGCCTGAGGGCGATCTACGGCTTCGCCTGTGACGAGCTGAAATCACGGGCGTGACGCCCGTGCCCCCTGAATTCCCAATCGTCTAAAAACTTTTTGTGATTGGTATTACAGCGGGATTATCACCATTGAGCCCGGTAAGCGAGATGCGGCAAAAAGGCCTCGACATCGGATTCCCCAGCGTCCACGAATTTGCGAGGTGAGAGATACTTTCCCCAAGC
>JBILDG010000284.1:0-2678 GCA_044352715.1 Chthoniobacterales bacterium
GAGATCGTCGAAAAGATGGCTGTGAAAAGAAGAATCAGAACGACCGTTCCCGGGAAGAAATAGGCCAGATAACTCAAGTCTTCCGGCAAACCCGGCAAACGGAAACCCGGTCCCACCCCGGATCCGATCAGCAGCCAAAAAACCAACGGGGTAGCCAACGCCCCGATGATGCGGTTCTTTTGACGCACGAAGCGCACGACCTCGCGCTGCCAGAGCGCTATCGCCGGCAACCACAGATGCGTTCCATTGCTCATGACTTTATTTTTGGACATTGCCGTCATTTCGTTTTTTTCGCGGCCGGAGTAAGCGCTTCGAAAAATTGGTTGCCCAACCGCTCGCCCGTCATCCGCACAAACACGTCTTCCAGAGTCGGACGTCCCGCCGTCACCGACAAAATCTCCCCCGGAAACTCCTCCACGACACGCGCCACCTGTTCGTGCGCATTCGGAAGTTCCGCCCGGATCTGGCCGTCCCGCAAGGTCGCCGACCAGCCGAAGCGGGCCGAGAATTTTTCGACAAATGCCTCGGGGGCTTTGACCGTCAGCGTGAGCACATCCGCGCCCACCAACCCGCGAAGCGCATCCGGCGTGTCGCAGCCCAGCAAGCGGCCGCGATGCAGAATGGCCACCCGGTCACACCGCTCGGCTTCGTCCATCAAGTGCGTCGTCAGCACTACCGTCATGGCGTATTTCCGGCGCAGCTGATCCAGAATATTCCAGAGGTCGACCCGCGCCACCGGGTCGAGACCGGTTGACGGTTCGTCGAGCAAAAGGACACGCGGCTGGGGCAAAAGACACTTTGCGATTTCGACCCGACGACGCAAACCACCCGACAACACTTTGACACGTTCGTCGAGTCGGTCATCCACCCTCAGTGCCGAAGCCATTTCGCGCAGACGCTTCTCGAGATCAGGACCGCGCATGCCGTAAAGATTTCCGCCGTAGCGGAGGTTTTCGGCCACGGTCAGTTGCGGGTCGAGGCTGGGCGACTGGAAAACAACCCCCAGCGCTTGGCGCACTTCCGCAGCCTCACTTTGCACATTGAACCCCGCGATGCGCGCCGTGCCGCTGCTGGGCGGCAGAAGTGTCGATAATACCCGGAAAAGCGTCGTTTTGCCTCCCCCGTTCGGCCCGAGCAGAGCGAAGATTTCACCCTCCCGCACCGAAAAACTTACATCGTCAAGCGCGACTCTCTCGCCGAAAAGTCGGCGAAGATTTTCTGTGGTGACCGGGTTGCTCATCAAAGTTCGGCGATCCCCACCATCTTGACCCGCACTTCGATTTCCGGGGCGGGTCCGCGCAAAATCCCCACCCCGTAGCCGGCGAGTACAAGTGCAAGGCAGGTCATGAGACAAGCCAATGACGGCCAGCGGGCTTCGTTTTCTTCGGTCGTTGGAGACATGAACGGTCGAGCATCCGGCGGGAACGTGCACCTTGGCAACGCAATTTTCCTTGGGTGCGGACCATGCGCCTGTGCACCATACACCCTCTTTTGCCATGAATGTCGATAAACCCATCACCGAACTCCTCTCCGCCGGACGACCGCTTCTCTCGGTGGAATTTTTTCCCCCGAAAAACGAGGAGGGCGGCGCACAGCTGCTGCGGACGGCCGAAGTGCTCAAACCTTACCGACCGGATTTTGTTTCGATCACTTACGGTGCCGGTGGCACCACGCGTGAACGCACCTTCCGATACGCAAAAATTCTCCGCGACGAATTCGGTTGGCTGGTGATGCCCCACTTGACCTGTGTCGGAACAACGCGCCATGAATTGCTCGACATTGTGTCCCGCTATCATGCCGATGGCATCCGCAACATCATGGCGTTGCGCGGTGACCCCCCCAAGGGCCAGACCGAGTTTGTTCCGTGCCCCGACGGCTTGCGCTTCGCCAGCGACTTGATCGCGCTCATTCGTGAAAACTTCTCCGACCTCTGCTTGGGCGCCGGAGCCTATCCGGAAAAACACCCCGAGGCGGCTTCGATGGAGGAAGATCTCGCGCACCTCAAAATCAAAGCTGATGCCGGAGCGTCGTTCCTGACCACGCAGCTGTTTTTTGACAACGAGCATTATTTCAAATTTATCCAAGCCTGCCGCGCTCGCGGCATCCACTTGCCCGTCCTGCCAGGACTTTTGCCCGCCCTGTCGTTGGCTCAAGTGCAACGCTTCGGCCCGATGTGCGGATCCTCGCTGCCGCAGGCTTTGGTCGAACAGTTGCAGGTGGTGGATGACGACCCGCGCGCGGCGGAAGCCGTGGGCGTCACGTGGGCCTATCACCAGATCCGGGAACTGCTCCGTCATGGCGCGCCGGGCATCCATCTTTACATTTTGAACCGTTCCGCCGCAGCCATTACGCTGGCCCGCTCGTTGGAACGCCACACCGGTTGATCCGGCGACCGCACACCATGAGCGAAGCTTCACCCTACAAAACCAATCCGCTGCGCACCGATCTCGTGAACCGCGCCGTGCCCGACCCCTGTGTTCTCGTTATTTTCGGGGCCACCGGCGACCTCACCCGTCGCAAACTCATACCCGCACTCTACAACCTCGCAGCCGACGGCAACCTGCCTTCCTCCCTCGCCGTGGTTTGCTTCGCGCGGCGGGATAAAACCAGCGAAACCTTCCGCGAAGAACTGGGCGAGGCCGCCCGTAAGTTCTCGCGACGTCCGATCAATGACGATC
>JBILDG010000052.1:0-9130 GCA_044352715.1 Chthoniobacterales bacterium
AAGTGTTTGGCGTTTTCGCGGAGGGCGATCTCGCCTTTGTCGAAGAGCAGTCACGCTTTGCCACCCAGCCCCGACTCGCCGATTTGGTGCGCCGCGGCATCGAGTTGTTGCAGTTCAACCGCAAGGGCTATCTGCTTGTTGTGCATGCGGGCCTCGCCGGCCGCGCCGCTGAAATCAGCCGCGGGGAGACCCTCTTGCGTGAAATCACCGAGCTCGACCAAGCCGTCGACACCGCCCGTCGATACGCTGGCGAAAATGCACTCATCGTTGTCAGCGGACTCTCCAACACCGGCGGGCTCCGCCTCAACAGTTTCTCCTTTGCTGCCGATCGCGGCATGGCCGTTCTAGGTCCCAGCTCGGCCGGGGTGGCCGCGCTCACATGGTCCTCCGGGCCCGGAGCACCTGTGACCGACCCCTCCAATGCCATTCTTGAGGCCGTTGCGGCTCCGAGCGAACGACCACTGCCCGTTGCCGAAGACTCCCTCGTCCTTGCCTCCGGCCCGGGGAGCCCATCCATCGGTGGATTCTTGGATTTGACCCGCCTTCACGCCCTGCTGGCCCGGCAACTTTGAAAGCTGCCGCGCGGGCGATCCTCGCGCCCGCTGCTTCCACTTTTTAAAGACTTTTCGAGAAAGCTTCTGCGCCCAGCCGTTGGAGGAACTGATTAATCGAGGTGAAACACCTCACGCAGAGCTTCGCTCGCCGGACTCCGGTCTGGATTGGCGGGCATGATGTCTCCCATATGTTCCCACCATTTTTGGCAGATTGGCGTGGAGGCAATCGCTGCCCAACGCTCCTCGCTTTCGATCTCCACATAACCGAAAAGTTGGCGTGTTTCAGGATGCAAAAAAATGGAGTAGTTCGACACGCCATGATCCTTGAGCACTTTCTCCAATTCGGGCCAGATGGGACTGTGGCGCGCTTGGTATTCCTCCTCGGCTCCGGCATGGACAGACATCACGAAAGCTTTGCGGATTTTCATAATTTCGACATTACCATCCCCCTACTGCTCTTCTCCAGCGTCAATACCCCGACCTCTCCACGATAAACTACCGGCGGTGGGACTCGAACCCACACGGGATTTTCATCCCAACGGATTTTAAGTCCGTTGCGTCTGCCATTTCGCCACGCCGGCGCTGAGAACACTCAAAGAATCGGACATGATTCGGTAAATCGCCATGCGAATCCGCCCGTCGTCCTACTCGGCTGCTCGGTAAGTCCCGGGAAGATAGATGCGACCGTAAAGCTCCTCCAAATTTTTTCCATCCGTGCTGTCCGGCGCAAAAATCGTATCCTGTGGCCCCGCCACGCTGAGCACGTTGCCCCCGTCTCGAATGACCTCGAATCCATAGAGGGGTGGCTCGTCCGGGTTTTGCAAAGCATCGAATTTATCTGCCGGAAAATAATATGCGGTCATGAAGATGGTGCGCTCCCCGCTGGCCGGCTGATAATAAACCGTCGTCGCCGCCAAAGCGCCATCCTCCTTCACAGCTTCGCCAAACGGGCCATCCACCGCCCCGAGCGAGAGTCGTGCCGCCACATGTGAAGGAACAAGCATGGTGAAAGGAACCGGCTCCAAGACCACTCCAGCATCGTCCACTTTCGGACTGCAACCGGTGAGCGCCATCACCACCAGTGTCGGCAAAATGAACAGAGCCGTTTTCATGCGGGTTCGCATTTCAATCGGGCATCCTCGACAGACGCGTGGAGGTAAAAGGGGCCACCTTGAAAGGCGCATCGGTTTTATCGGGAATCATGTTCAGCTGGTTTGCCTCGATACGGAAGTAGCACTTCGGCTTGCGGGTCGGCACACGGCTATCGTCAAAACCTCCAAGAAACGACGATTTGCGCAAAAAGTTCAACCCCATCAAATAAACCACTTCGCCCCGCTCCACTTGATACAGCCCCTCGATACGCAGACCGCGCGATCCGTCTGCCGCCTGCCAAGTCGCCGTGAACGTGTTCCCGGGGTGCAACTCATAGACCAATTCCGGCACCGACGGATCACGGTAGGATCCGGCCACGTTTTTCGGATCGATCGGAGGGCCTGAGGGCTCAGTCTCTGCCGGCGGCGCCACTTCCGGAGCCTCAATCACGAGTTCCGCCGATGGAGCCTCAAAATCTGCCTTCTGCTCCAATGTCTCTTTGACTTCGGCCACGGATTCTTCGGAGGGCTTTTGATCGCAGGAAACCAGCAAAACCGGCACAACACAGATCAAGGCAAATATTAAACGTCTTTTCACAGCCCGACTTAATAAACAGAACGGCGTCGTTTAGAAAAAGAAAAAGCGGGTGACGAGACTCGAACTCGCGACATCTTCCTTGGCAAGGAAGTGCTCTACCAACTGAGCTACACCCGCGGAGAAAGAGGTAAATATCCTCAACAGAGCCAGAGCTGTCAATGCCGTTCGCGGCGCAAACGAATGGCGACATGATCGGTTTGCGGGAGGATAAATTTGCGGATTTCCAGTTCAATGCCCTGCACCAGCGGGAAACCCCGCAAAAGGCCGTCTGCGAGATTTTCAGCGAGCGTTTCGATCAGTCGACACCCGCTGCGGGCGCATTCCCTTTGCACCCACTCAGCCACCACCGCGTAGTCGGTCGTCCGACTCACATCATCACCGATCCCCCGAAAATCGGTCTCCAGCAGGAGATCAATCTCCAAGCGCTGCGGCTTGGCGCGCTCCGCCGCGGGCACTCCGATGCAAGCATACACTTCGAGACTTTTGATGAGGATGCGGTCACTCATGTGGCGAGAACTTTCTCCAGCAATTTCCGCGTGGGCAGGTTGAGGTCCAAGGCAAAGGCCTCTCGCGGATCAACCCAGCAAAACTCCTCGGCTTCCTCGTTGAGCACAACGCGGTCGCTGTCGGCCTCAGCCGTATAATTCAGCAGGAGAAAATGCGCCGGACGATGGAACTCCCCTGAATCCACGCAATCTTGAACCATCACAAAATGGACGTCGCGCAAATCGAGCGCTGTTTCCTCTCTCACCTCGCGCCGCAAGGCTTCCTCGGCGCTCTCCCCACGCTCGATCTTTCCACCGGGAATACCCCATTTGTCTTTCCACTTCCGCGTGCGGATCATGAGCACACGTCCATGATGAAAGATCAAACCTCCCACGGTCGGCAACGGACGCGCATAAATGTCGTCGTCCAAAAGGCGCCTCAGTTCATGGAGCGATGACACCACGACATCAGGCTTGGCCGGGGTGAGCTTTTCGATCGAGTCGTAACCGGTGAGCACGGCGATGCTCATCACGCCGCCATGACGGGCCGTCTCGATGTCGTGGATCATGTCGCCGACAAAGGCCGTCTCCTCCCGGTCGAGTCGGTGCGCCGCCAGAATCTCTCCAATCTTGGCACGCTTGTCCCTGACGCCGGCATAGGCATGCTCGAAGTAATCCGCCACGCCGAGGCGCCCGGCCTGCGCGGTAAAATGCTCGGGCCGCACGGAGCTGAGCAGGAACAGGCGTCGTCCGCTCGCACGGCAAAACTCCAAGAACTCGAACAGGCCGGGCAGCGGAGAGACGTCATCCTGAATCCCGACAAAGTGGCGATGAAAAAGCTCCTCGAGCTCGTCCGTGGGAACGTCGGGCAAAAACTCCTGGTAAAATTCGCCGAACGGCAACCGGAAGTGATGCCGGAACTCCTCGCGACTCAAAGCGGGACGGCCGAAATGCTCGAGCACATGATTGGTGGCACCGATCACGGGCGGCATGTCGTCGGCCAAAGTTCCAGACCAATCGAGCAGCAGGTTGCGCAACATGATCAGTTGAAAAATTTCACCTCGCGGATTTTGTCCGCGCCGAATTTTTCGGTGAGCTTGCGGGCGATCTCCGCTTTCCACATGCGTTCCAACTCAAAGCGGACGCTCGATTGATGAACACGCACATACAGAACTCCGCCACGAATGCGATCAGGCACGGATTGCGAGGAGATGAAAGGGCCGACGATGTCCGACCAGGAGCGTCGGATATCGTTCTCATCCATCGCCTGCCCCAGACCCAACTTGGGCAAAAGGCCGCGAAGGGCATCGGAAAATCCTGATAAGCGCTGGCTGGTATCGCGGGGCTCGCGATATCGACGCCACTCGGCCAAGACGGTGTCGGCCCAGCGGTTCATACGGTAAACAATGAGCCGCAGCCGATCATCTGGCGCGGCTTCGAGGGGCAACGCTAAGCGCCGTTGTCGCCGATAGCCTCAACCGGGCAACCTTCCATGGCTTCTTGGCACTTGGCCTCTTCCTCAGGGGTGGTCGGCTGTTTGTAAACGTAAGAGTAACCCCCATCGTCGTGGCGGGTGAAGTTGTCCGGTGCCGTTTCGCGGCAGAGGTCGCAGTCGATACATTGGTCGTCCACGTAGAATTTACCGGGGACGTTTTCAGGATATTTATTTTCGAGTTCGGCCATGACTTGGATGATTCGTTTGTTGAAGATAAAAAGATGCCACCATCCTGCCAAGAAAAAGCCGCACCGGACTTTCCTGCGGTGGCCCGCTTTTTCGCTTGGCTGGGCTTGATAAGCTTCGGGGGTCCGGCCGGTCAGATCGCCATCCTGAGGGAGGAGTTGGTCGAAAAGCGGCAGTGGCTGAGCAACAGCGAATTTTCGGCCGGGCTGAACTACTGCCTGCTGCTGCCGGGGCCGGAGGCTCACCAACTGATAATTTATACCGGCTGGAAGCTTCACGGCCTGCGCGGTGCGGTGGCTGCTGGCACCTTGTTTGTGCTGCCGGCAGCACTGCTACTCTGGGCGCTGGCTGGGCTTTATGCCAGCTATGGCCAACTCGCGTCGGCGCAAACTTTGTTCGGCACCATCAGACCGGCCGTGCTGGCGATCATCGTAGCGGCACTATTGCGCATGGGTCAGTTGCATCTGAAGGACACGCGTTCCCGGTTGTTGGCGCTGGGAGCATTCTCCGCGATGTTTTTCTTCGGCATCGCTTTTCCTTGGATCATTGCGGCGGCCCTCGGTCTTGGCGCAGTGAAACATCTCACCTCCCCGCCCATCGCGCCTGCTGTCCCTGACGAAACTTCGCCTGCGCGGAGGAGGCCCTGGTGGTGGTTGGTGGTCGGATTACTGCTGTGGGCACTGCCGGTAGGTCTTGCTGCGGTGTTGTGCGGGCCGGCCCACATTTTGACTGTGCTGGGTCTGTTTTTTAGCAAGACAGCCGTGCTGACCTTTGGCGGAGCTTACGCCGTGCTTCCTTACGTCGCCGACCAAGCGGTCAACCACGCCGGGTGGATTTCCTCAACAATGATGAAAGACGGGCTCGCGCTGGCTGAGACAACTCCCGGACCGCTTATCATCGTGCTGCAATTTGTCGGCTTTCTTGCGGCATGGAACCAACCGACTCCGCACGGACCGCTCGCCATGGCCACTCTGGGAGCAGCGATCACCACCTGGGTGACTTTCCTGCCGGGCTTTCTCTTCATCCTCGCTGGCGCACCTTATGTGGATCGATTGTCGCGCAGCCCGCGAGCTCAGACGATTTTGGGCACGCTGACGGCAACCGTAATCGGTGTTATAGCCAAACTGGCGGCATGGTTTGCGGGGGGGATATTTGCGATCGGTCAGCCCTGGCTGCTGCACGGCGTCATTGCCGTGATCGCTCTGTGGTTGCTTGTCGGGCAGCGATGGTCTGTGCCCGCGGTCATAGCTTCGGCGCTCGCACTCGGTGTGGCCCGAATGTTTTTTTGATCAACTCCCCGTGCCGTCGAGTTCGCGGATTTGCTCGTCCGACGCCTCGACGCGGCCGCCGAGGTGCTTGGCCAAGAAGCGCTCGACAGCACGGTAAAAGTAGAGGCGGTTTTCCTCGTTGGCGAAGCCGTGACCCTCGTTGTCCTTGACGATGTAAGGCACATCGACGCCGCGTTTTTTGAGGGCTTCGACGATCTGGTCGCTCTCGGCTTTTTTGACGCGCGGATCGTTGGCCCCTTGGGCGATCAGAAGCGGCGCCTTGATTTCGTCGGCGGAAAACAGCGGAGAAGCTTCCTTGAGCAGTTCCTTTTCAGTCTCCGGGTTGCCGATCATTTCATACTGCATCTTGCGGAAAGGCTCCCAGTAGGGCGGGAAGCTGGCGAGGAGCGTGAAGAGGTTGGACGGCCCGACAAAGCTGATTCCGGCCGCGTAAACATCAGGAGTGAAAGCCATCCCGGCCAGAGCGGCGTAACCACCATAGCTGCCTCCGTAAATAGCGATGCGCTGCGGGTTGGCAATTCCCTTGTCCACCAACCACTTGGCCGCATCGGTGAGATCGTCCTGCATGGCTTTGCCCCACTGCTTGAAACCTTTTTCCCAGAATGAACGACCATAACCAGTCGAGCCGCGGTAGTTCACTTGAAGAACTGCGTAACCGCGGTTGGCCAAAAACTGCACGCTGCCGTCAAAGCCCCACTTATCCCTCGCCCATGGTCCCCCATGCACGTAAAGCACAGCCGGTAAATTCTTCGGCGCAATGCCCGGTGGAAGCGTCAAATAAGCGGGCAACTCCAGACCATCGCGCGAGGGAATTCGCACCGGCTTCATCAGCGCGAGTTGCTCCTCATTGAGCCAAGGCGAGACCTCGGCCAATTTACGCAGTTCGTCGGTTTTGGAGTCATAAAACCACGAGGCTCCGAGCGATCGGTCGCTGTAACTGCGGACAATGAATTTATCCTCGTCGCGGTTCATCGAAACCAAGGCCACTTCCATACCCGGCAGCTTCTTCTCGATCCTCTCCTGCAGCTCGCGGCGCCATTCGTCGAAGAAATGGTATTCACGCTTGTCCCTTGTGTAAGTAGCCGCCGTGAGGACCTTGCGCTTGTCCGACGAGAGCAAGCCGCCGACGTCCACCTCAGGGTGCTCGAAAAGCACCTCTTCCTCTTGGCCGGTGGCCGGATTCATCCGGACAATGGCCGATTTATCCCGCCCCAGATTTGACGAAGCATAGATCTCTTTGTTGTCGTAGCTGAAAAAGAGAGGATCGACGCTCTCACGAAAATCCGTGACGAGCACCTTGCGGAAAGGCTCGCTCTCGTCATCCCGGTAGAGCAATTCCGAGTTCACGCCATCAGTCTGCACGGCCATGCGCACCTTGCCATCGTGGTCGGTGACCCACGACGAGACTGCGCCGGGATTTTCTGCGACCAATTTCATCTCTCCGGTGCGGGAATTGAGGCGAAAGACATCGAAAACGCGGGCATCGCGTTTGTTCATGCTCACGAGCAGATGATCTTCATCGTCCCTCAGATCATCAACCACCCCGACGCGAACGCCGGGAAACGGCGTCAGATCCCGCCGGCCGGTGCCATCCACATTTACCGCATACAGATGAAAATTTTCATCTCCTCCGTCGTCTTGCAGATAAACAATCTGATCCTTCGCCGCCCAAAAATAACCCGAAATATCCCGCTTGGTGGCATCTGTCAGACGGAGCGGTTCACTTTTACCGTCCACAGGCTGGACATAAAGATTCAGACGGCTTTCCCAAGGTGCCATCCACGAAATGAAATCACCGCCGGGGCTGACCTGATAGCCGGCCGCCACCGGATTGCGGAAAAAATCGCGTAAGGGGATAACCGGTGCCGGCTCTTGAGCTGATTTGTTGATTTCCATTGCGGCAAGCGAACCGGCCAAAAGAATGTGCGTAAAAAACAGAAGACGGATCATCGGAAAGATAAGACGCGATTCGGCAGGCTCGCGTTCAAGAAAAGTGGAGCGGGTGAAGGGAATACGACAGACAGTTCTGCGGTTTGCACACATGCCTAGCCCGCGAGTCCAAATTATTACTGCTTTTGTTGGTGGCCAGAGCCGAGCGATGCACCATTGAAGCCAAGATAGTAAAGTTTTCCAAACTTAAGAAATATCCCCCGCAATGGGCGAGTAGTGTAATTGCGTTCGGTGGCATCGCTGCTGTATCTCCGATAAAAACTGTCCGCCTGCGCAAGCGGAACTAAAACATAACAAAAAGAGGTTTTAGCCCTGCCCATGGTATATACTCGGAAAAAAACGTTTTCTCCGAGTAAGTCGTCATCCGTTCCAATCGGATTTTCCCTTTCTGCAGACTGACATCCAACCGTCACCTCCTTGCCCAAATACTTTTCTGGGCGACCTTCGTATTCATCAAAAGACCGTTGTTGCGCCCAACCCGTCGCAGACAGCATTACCAATATGGCAAAGTTAAGTGACACATTCATGTTGAGAACAATGTCGCATTAGCCACTTACAAGGCAAGCCCACATCCAAGCCACGACAAGTCAGCCAACCGAAAAGAGCCATTTTTCGTGACAAACTTGACCCAATTTCACGCAACTTAACCGAACCGCCGCGAAATCACGAAAAGCCCTCAAATCCAGTATTTATGAGGGTTCGCAGATGTTTTTGCCGATAGCAAAAAAAAGCGGGTGAAGGGAATCGAACCCTCGTATGCAGCTTGGGAAGCTGCCGTTCTACCATTGAACTACACCCGCGAAGTGCGACTATTTTCCCACCGACCGTCCCAGCGGCAAGGGGAAAATGCTGATCACCAAAACACGTTGATCGGAGGAACCACGATGGCGGCTTTGGCCCCGACCAGCGTCCCCTCGGTCTGCTCGATCGACTCGACGACCCCTTCATCGAAAGTGATGGTAATAGTGCCCACAGGAACTTTCACATAGACCGTGGCCGCGTTGTAGCCGGAGGAAGATCGGACCACCACCGTTTCCAGTTTTTTACCGGGTTCCGGTTGCCACGTTGAGGTGGTGGTGGTCTGCGCGTAGCCCGGTGTGTAAGGTGTCTGCGGAATCAGGTCGTATTTGATGTATTCGTAAGTTTGGCGCGATCCATCAGGACCGACTTTGCTGGTGCGCTTTTGCGGTTTGCCGAGGCTTCGCATAACTTCATCGAGAGTCATCCCCATCGCGACCTCCTTGCGGGCGATGAGTTCATCGACTTTCCGGCGCCGCTCTTCGGCCCGGCGAAGGTTGTCCACAAAGTCCGCAGGCATTCCTTCGATAAAACTAGGGTCGATCCAAGCCGCCACTCCACCCTGCCGGGCATTGCCACGCACCCGGAGCATGCCGTCGGAAGACACCGCGTCCAATTGCACCGATTGGGGAAAACGCAGCGTGCCGGCATACCGGCGCATATCTGCATCGAAGTAACACGGAG
>JBILDG010000053.1:0-9095 GCA_044352715.1 Chthoniobacterales bacterium
CGAGGTCGGGATGTCGACCGACTTTGAGTTTGGCCGCCGTGTAGCCGGCCTCAGCGCACTGCTCGAAAATCCCGGGCGGGGCCTTGGTCCAGTCTGTGAAAAGCGCGTGACTGCGGACTTCGGGGAGTCCGTCAAACAAAGACACACCCGCGCGGCGAGCGGCGGCGTCGGTGCGAGCATGTCGAAGGGCAAGATTTGCCAAATGCGTCGGATGGTTGGTATGGAGCGACTTGACGTGATCCTCCAGCGGTGGGTGACCAAACTCGGTCCAAGGATGCAAATCCGCATAGCCCGTGGCGTCATCGTCGAATGTGACCTTGAGAAGCGCGCCGTGTCGTTTGTTCGCTGCCGCACGGGCGGTGTCGGGGCTCGGATCAAGCTCGTAATGGTGCGTCCAGATTTTCACGGAAGCAGGAAACCGATGGCGAGCAAGAGGCCGAAAATGGCATGCAGGGCGGCAGAATGGGCGAGGAGTTGGTTCACGCTGCGATCGGGTGTTGCGGCAAGACAGGCGCGGGCCAACCACCAGGCAAGCGGGAGAGCGGCGAGTGGCAGAACGAAGGCCCAAAAGTAGCCGAGTCCGAGCCAGATGAAGCCGAGCACGAACGGTGCAATGACCAATGACGCGCTTTCATTTTGCGCGAAGGCGAGGCCCAAGCGAGCGGCCAGGGTCTGCTTGCCCGCCAGTCGGTCACCCTCCAGATCGCGGAGATTGTTCACCGCCAGCAGAACGCTGGAATGGAGGCCGATCTGCAAGCCTGCCAAGAGCGACGCCCCGGAAAAATCCAGTGTGTTGAGATAAAAAGTTCCCCCCACAGCGATGAGGCCAAAAAAAAGAACGACAAAAATCTCACCCAATCCGAGATAAGCCAGAGGCCAAGGACCGCCGGTGTAAAGATAGGCGCAGACAAGCGAGGCCAAGCCGATAAGCAGGATGACCCATCCGCCCTTCAAGACGAGCGGAACCGCGAGAAGAGCCGCCAGTCCCAAGACGGCAAAACCGGCGGTGACAACTTGGCGAAAAGGTAAAAGTCCGCCTGAGGTGACACGCAGCGGACCGATCCGGTCATGGGTGTCGGTCCCTTTCACATGGTCGATAGCGTCATTGAAGTAGTTCGTGGCAATCTGGATAAGAACGCCACAAGCCAGCGCGAGAGCGGTAGCAATCGTGTGAAATTCACCGGTCGAAAAAGCCAGCGCCGCGCCGGCCAATACCGGAATGACCGCTGCACCCAGAGTGCGCGGCCGTGAAGCCAGGATCCACGGGTTCATAGCTTTCGACTTTCCGCATGCTCATTTTCCACTTGGTGTCGGACGGCTTGAAGATCTGATTCGATGCGGGCCAGTGCTGCAGCCAAGTCTTTCTTGGGCATCCCGGGTTCAGGGAGAGTGCTCAACTCCTGCATCGTCGAGACGATTATTCCGATAAAAAGGTTCAGGATTGTGAAAGTAGCCAAGATGATAAATGGAACGAAAAAAGCCCAAGCGTAGGGGAAATGTTCCATGACCGGTCGAACAATTCCCATCGACCAGCTTTCCAGAGTCATGATCTGGAACAAGGAGTAAAGGCTGCGGCCGAGTGTGCCAAACCATTGGGGAAAGGATTCGCCGAAAAGATTCGTGGCCAAGACTCCGGCGGTGAAGAAGAAAACGGCCATGACGGCAAGGACGCCTCCGAGTCCGGGAATAGCATGCAGAAATGCTGCGACAACTTTGCGCAGGCTGGGGACCATCGTGAGCAAGCGCAGGACGCGCAGGACACGCAGCGAGCGAATGACGGCCCAAGGTCCTGCTCCCGGCACAAGGGCGACAGACACCACGACGAAGTCGAAAATATTCCAACCGCTGCGCCAGAAAAGACCGCGGAAGGCGATCAGTTTGCTGGCAATTTCAAAGATGAAGACGGCAAGACAGGCCTTGTCGATCGCGGTGAGCAAGGTGCCTGCTCGGGCCATGAGGGATTTGTCAGTTTCGAGGGCGAGGATGACGGCATTGACAAGGATGACGCCGATGATCCAAGCCGCGACTCTCGGTGATTCGATCCATCGAGCCAACTTGATGCGCCACGCCGGCGCGCCATGTTCGATCAAACGGTCGATGAGCTGTTGTTCGATGGTCGCGGGCATGGGTTCCGTGCCGGAATGTAGCTTCATCACCTCCGGTGTCGAAGCGAAGAAATGACCGTCGAGCTGCGATCGTTATCTGCCAACACGTGGTGGATCCTGATTCGCCGACCTTCTTGAGTGTGGGGTTAAATTTTGGTGGAAGATCAGGCGGTTGGCGGGGCGTACTATTGCGCAAGCCTTGGGTTGTCAGGGGCAACGGGAAAGCCAAAATCAGATCAGCCCGCCACGGGAATAATAGATGTGACGGGATGAGAAGCGGCGAGTTCGGTGAGAATTTTTTGCACGGCAGCCGCGGCGGTGACTCCGTGTTTCTCCCGCAAGATTTGCACGGTGCCGTGCTCAATGAACTCGTCGGGCCAGCCGATACGGACAACGGGAGTGGTGATCCTTGCTTCCGCGAGAGCTTCCATAACGGCGGCGCCGTAGCCGTTGTGGAGGACGTGGTCTTCGAAGGTGCAGACAACTTCGGCAGCGCGGGCAAAAAATTCCAATGTCTGGGTGTCGAGGGGTTTGATCCAGCGTGCGTTGATGACGGCGGCGTCGATACCCTGTGCGGCGAGGAGGTCGGCTGTCTGTTCAGCCATTTCGACCATGTTGCCGAGACCAAGGAGAAGGACGCGGCGGCCGTGGCGGAGCACCTCGCTTTGTCCGATCTCAAGGAGTTGCGGGTGGTCTTTGGGCTTGGCTCCGGTTCCGACACCGCGCGGGTAGCGGATGGCGATAGGGCCTTGGTGGTAGTTGGCCATGGTCCAGAGCATGTCGACGAATTCTTCTTCGTCTTTGGGCTGCATAAAAACGAAGTTGGGAATGTGCCGCAGGTAGCCGATGTCAAAGAGTCCGTGGTGGGTCGGGCCGTCGTCGCCGCTCAGTCCGGCGCGGTCCATGCAGAGGGCGACGTTCAGTTTCTGCAGGGCGATGTCGTGGATGATCATGTCATAAGCGCGCTGCATGAAGGTGCTGTAGATGGTGAGGAAGGGTTTGTATCCCTGCGTGGCGAGGCCGCTGGCGAAGAGGGCGGCGTGTTCCTCGGCGATGCCGACGTCGAAGTAGCGGTCGGTATGGCGCTTTTCGAAAATACTCAGCCCGGTTCCGCCTGCCATGGCCGCGGTGATGGCGACAATGCGGTTGTTGTGGTCCGCAAAATCGGCAACTTTCGTGCCGAGGAGCTGCGAGTAGGTTGGCGCTGTCGTGGGTTCGGTTTCACCGGTGTCGGGCTTGAACTTGCCGAGACCGTGGAATTTGTCCGGTTGCTGCATGGCCGGCGGGTAACCTTTGCCCTTGGTGGTGAGAATATGAAGCAGCACGGGTTCGTTCTGTGTTTTGAGGAATTCGAAGGTGCGCTCGAGCAGTGCGGTGTCATGGCCGTCGATCGGCCCGTAGTAACGGAAGCCGAGATCTTCGAAGATGACGCTGGGGAGGAGCATGTGTTTCATGCCGGTCTCGACTTTGTGAGCGAGGTCGAGAGCGCCCTGACCGCCGATCGTTTTGATGAACTTGGAGGCTTTTTCGTGGAGATGGGCGTAGGCAGGGTTGGTCGTGATTTTGCTGAGATAGCTGGCGACGGCGCCCACGTTCTTGGATATGGACCATTCATTGTCGTTGAGCACGACGATGAATCGTTGAGTCGTTTCGGCCACGTTGTTGAGGGCTTCGAAGCTGACGCCGCAGGTGAAGGCTGCATCGCCGGCGACCACGACGACATGTTCATCCGAGCCGCGGAGGTCGCGGGCGGCCGCCATGCCGAGTCCGGCGGAGAGGGCGGTGCCGGCGTGGCCCGCGCCGTAGCAGTCGTGTTCGCTTTCGGTGCGGAGGAGAAAGCCGTTGAGTCCGCCGTGCTGCCGGATGGTGTTGAGTCCTTCGCGGCGGCCGGTGAGCATTTTGTGGACGTAGCCCTGGTGGCTGACGTCGAAGAGAAGTTTGTCCTTGGGCGAGTCGAAGGCGCGGTGCAGAGCGATGGTCAACTCGACGACACCGAGGTTGGGGCCGAGGTGTCCGCCGGTTTGCGAAACGGCACGCACCAGTTCGTCGCGGATTTCCTGGGCGAGCCGCGGCAGGTCTTTCTCCAAAACGGCGCGCACATCGTCGGGACCGTTGATGTGCGGGAGGATTGGCTGCTCAGCTTTCTTCGCTTTCATCAAAATTATCCAGCTTCACGCCACCATTTGCCTCACGGGTGATCAGGCGAACCTTTTGCTCGGCAGTTTCGAGTTTTTCCGAGCAGTAGCGCGCGAGAGAGACACCCTCCTCGTAGTTGGCTAGCATTTCATCGAGGGGGACTTTGTCCTCCTCGAGCTTGGCCACCACAGATTCGAGCCGCTGCATGGCTTCCTCGAAGCTGCGGGGGGTGGAAGGTTCGTCTTTTTTGCGGGGAGCCATGGGTCAAAGTTGTTCGCGCGGTGTCCAGCGGTCGCGCGTGGAATAAAACACGCACTCGTTGTCTATGGGCAATGGAGTGAAATATTGCAGCGGAAAGCGAGTGAGGTCTGCGGTGCGCATGATGAAAGATGCCCATTCCCGGTATTCACCTTTTGCGATCTGGGAAATGAAAGGCCGGTTGCCGGAAATGGGGGTAAGGTAGAGACCTCCGATGGGCCCGCCGAGATATTTGTAATCATTGATGAGGGTGAACTGTTTCACGGTTGCTGGAAGCAGCAGGGAGCGGACGTTGCCATACCAAGCGGTGGCCCATGGCATGTCGGAGCAGATAACTTCGTTCGGGTCCATCCATCGACACACGGTATTGATAAACGGGGCGACGTAGGGAGGCCAAGCTACGCGCAGGGGAGAGGCCGTGAGGAGATTGACAACCATCGGCATGGCGGAGGCGAGAAAGACAATGGTGATGAATGCGATGCGCGCGGGTTGAAAGTGGAGCTCAAGCCTGTTGAAAAGCACCAGAAGAAAAGCCATGCCGTAAGCCACGAATATCGGCAGGAAAAGAACATGGAGCTGGTTGGCTGAAACCTCGCCTCGGGGAGGGAACACGGCCATACCGAATGCCGCGAAAATCCACATGAGCACGATGGCCCAACGCATCATGTTGGTCACCGGCCGCCGGAAGATGTGCAGGAGCGAGAAAAAGAATCCCGCGGCCGCGATATTATAGCCGACGAAACCGAAAAGATTGTGGAATTGCCCGGTGATACCCGACCGCAATTTGCCGCGCACGCCCCCGAAGGCCGATAGATCGGGCTGCAGATTGCTCATGAATGAAAGCTCCGATCCCGTGGTGCCGTCGAGGATGCTGAAAACGGACAAACCAAAAGGATTGCCGCTGACCGAGTAGTTGCGGACCAGCCATGGCGTCACCACTGCCGCGTAGACAAAAAGCACAAGAAGACCGCTGATCGCGCGTGGTCGGAACCACGCAAACACAAAAACGACGAAGCCCAGAAAAATCCATGCGCTCAGCGGTTGGGCAAGCGTCATCAAGCCGAAAAGAAGTGCCGCCACGGAGAGTAGCGTCAGCGTAGTTCCGTTTTTTTTGTCTTCCCGCGCGGCGAGCGCACGATGCAGAAGCAACAGCGCCAGTGCGAAAAGAAAGAGCATCAGCATTTGCGGCAAACCCGAGACGGAAAAGCGCCACATTATGTCGGTGACAAGCACAAGGCCGACGGACATCCAAGCGAGTTTCGAGTCAAAGAGGCTTCGCAGGATGAAAAAGAAAACAAAGAGCGAGGAAATAAAAAGAAACACCCCGGCTCCAGCAATGATGCGGTCTCCAAGGTAGACCGGCTCGCTCGGATCCATCGGCCACCAGCGCTTGATCGGCCGGAGCAGGGCGGCATTGAACAGCGGGTTCAAAGGAAAATTGTAGGTGTCCGGGAAAATTCCTTCGGGAAGTTTTTCCTCATGGTTGAGGAATTGCCACATGGCCATCGGCCGGATGTAGAGCGTGGTGTACCCGGCGCCGGCTGCGATCTGACGGCCGATCTGTGCCTGGTCCATCGCAGTCTCCGAATCCAGTCCGCGGAATTGGAAAAATAGATACAACGAGGCCAACCCGGCGATCGCGATGCACAGTGCGGCAATGAGCACAATTTTCTTCCAAGCGCCGACTTCCAGCCGGTGGACTATTTCCTGAACTTGCGTTGATTCGTCGTGGATCATGAATAACGGCGGCGGTGAGCTCGGTGAACTTATCCTTCGAAGTTGTTGGCGTCCATGTTGAACAAATTTACCGCCAACGCACGCGATCGGCGAACATGATGGCTTCGCCGTCGACCGGCAGGTTCACTGCCGCGCTGATGATCCAGTCCCGGATGTCGTCTTGTTTGACTTCTCGCAGGACGAAACGCGCCCACTCGCGATAGCTGCCGTTGACAATATCCGCGTAGGTCCGGCGATCGCCACTGTACGGCGTGAGGTAGATGGCCACAATAGGGGCGCCGAGCAGGCGTTCGCTGTGAATAAGTTCAAATTGCTCGATGCTTTCCGGCAAGAGCAGGGAAACGCGGCCGGCATACCAAGCGGTGGCCCAAGGTATATCCGAGGCCATGACCTCGCGGGCATCGATCCACTGGCTGAATCGTTCGATGAGAGGAGGTAGGTAGGGTGGCCAATTGATGCGCTTGCCGGTCGTCCACAGGCTCAAGCCCAATGGTGCTGCCACGATGAGGTAAAGAAGTCCGATGAAAGCCATCCTTAGCACGGGTTGCGGGAATTCCAGGCGTTTCCACAGACCGAGCAAGAAGGCCAGGCCGTAGTAAAGCATGGCCGGCAGAAAGAGCACGTGCAGCTGGTTCGCGGACACCTCTTCCTGAACCCCGAACAAAGACATGCCTGCCGTCGCGCCGAGCCACATGAGGAGAATTGCCCAACGAAATTGTGCGGGTTGCCAGCGGTTGTACGAATGGACGAATAGCGCGAGGAAAAAAGCCGTGGCCACGATGTTGAAGCCGACGTAGGCCGTGAAATTTGCAACTTGAGAAAGGGTATGCGTGAGAGTGTTTTGCAATATCACGTCCCACTGGAACCGCAGGAGCGGCTCGAAGTTCGCCGTGAGGGCCAGCGGATCGGTATCGCGTGCGCGGGCCAACTCGTAAAAGGGCAATCCGAAGGGGTTGCGCACTTCGCGCCAGTTGTGCAGAGCCCACGGCACCAATGGTAGTGCGTAGAGAAGTGGAGTGGTCAAAGCCACGAGCCAACGCGGGTGCAGGACGCCAACCGAGAAAATCCAGAATCCCGCGAAGATCCACAAACCGATGCCGTGACCAAGAGTCACGATACCCAGAAGCACTGCTGACAAGCCGGCGAGCAAGACCGTCTTGATCCAGTGCCCGGCACCGTTTGCGTCGAGTGCAGCAGCGAGCAACCATAGCGCCGCGCTGAAAAAGAAGAGCATCGGCATTTGGGGTAACCCCGAGAATGAGAAGCGCCAAAAAATATCAGTGGCGATGAGCATGCCGGCGCCAATCAATGCCAGCTGTGCGTCGAACAGGCGGCGTCCGAGCAAAAAACAAAAAATGAGAGCGCCGGCGAAGAAAAGTGTGCCGACAATCACTATGACCCGCTCGGCGGGAGCGACCACTTCCCTCTCGGGCATGGCAATGTCTGTGCCGCTGATTTTCAGCACGGCGGCATTGATAAGTGGGCCGAGCGGGGCTTGGCTTACATCGGGAAGCGGCGACTTGATTTGTCCGGCCCGCTGGAGCATGAGGTGCAGAGCCAAGGGTCGGGCGTAAAGTGTGGTGTATCCTTGGCCGCTGGCGAGTTGGCGCGCAATCTGGGCCTGATCCATCGCTTCGGGGGTGTTGAAGCCGTTGAATTTGACGAAGAGCCAGATGGCCGCGATCGCGGCAATGATCGTGGCGACCAAAGCCCGGCGCAGCCACACCGCGGCGGCGCCTTGCTCGAAGGCGTGGAGAAACGACTGGACGTTTGTTTCAATCGCCATGGGTTACAGGGTTGCCAGTTCAGGGTGATCGTGCAGCTTGCGGTGGAGGGTGCGTCGGCTGATGCCGAGTTTTTGGGCCGCGAGGGTTCGGTTGCCCTTGCACTCCTGCAGGGCGCGGCGCATCAACGAAACCTCCGTTTCTCCGAGATTGAGCGGGTGGGGACCCCGGCCTTGATGCTCCGGCGCAGCTGTTGTGCGGACGCTGAAGGGAAGATCGCGGAGGGTGATCTTGGGGCCTGTGGCCATGACTACTCCATGCTCGATGGCGGCGCGAAGCTCCCGCACATTGCCGGGCCAATCGCAGTCGAGCAGACGCTTCATGGCGTCGGTGGTCAGTTCGCGGAAAGTTTTGTCGTTTTCTGTCGCTGCCTCGCGCAAGAAATGCTGGGCCAGTGCCGGAATATCCTCGCGGCGTTCCCGGAGAGGCGGCATGTGGAGTTGCACAACGTTGAGCCGGAAATAGAGGTCTTCCCGGAATTCTCCTGAGGCAACCATCTTGGAGAGATCGCGGTTCGTGGCTGCGACCAGCCGCACATCGGCTTGGATCGGCTTGTTGCCGCCGACTCGCTCGAAAACACGTTCGCCGAGGACGCGGAGGATTTTCACCTGTGTGGCCGCATCGATTTCACCAATTTCGTCGAGGAATAGTGTTCCCCCCGCAGCTTGTTCGAATCGACCCGCGCGGCGCTCGACGGCTCCGGTGAACGCGCCTTTCTCGTGACCGAAAAGCTCGCTTTCGAGCAGTTGGGGGGAGAGCGCTGCGCAATGAACAGCGACGAATGGTCCGCGCCGGCGGGGGCTGAGTTGGTGGATGGCGTGGGCGGCCAGTTCCTTGCCCGTGCCGCTTTCACCGGAAATGAGAACGGTAGCCCGGGAGGGGGCGACTTGGCGAATTGTCTCCAGCACATGATCCATCACGGGCGACTCCCCCACAAAACTCTTCAGTCCGAAACGTTTGTCGATCTGCTCCCGTAAGCGAACGTTCTCGCGCTCGATCTCCGATCCCTGCAAGGCGCGCTTAACGAGAATTTCCAAGCGGTCGATGTTGACCGGCTTCGTGACAAAATCGTAGG
>JBILDG010000054.1:0-9085 GCA_044352715.1 Chthoniobacterales bacterium
GGGGTCACCGGGCGTTACGATGACTTTCACACGTCCGTGACGCAGCGGCTCTTCGCCGCGCAGCAACGGGTTCCCGGCACGTGGGTGCCGGCCAGCCGTTTCCCGCGGGAAAAGTGCTGGTGGTCCGGCGAAGTCGAGGGCAGCTGGTATGACGGGATGGGGCGTTCTGCCATTCTTGCCGGCCGCCAGGAGGACATCGATCGCATGCGCGCCTGGGTCGACGACGTTCTCGCCCGTTATGACGAAACAGGCTACATCGGCATTTACTCCCCGGAGACGCGCTTTCCGGCGAGGGGTTTCGACGGGGAACTCTGGACCCAGAGCCTCGCCATGGAGGCGCTGCTCTCGTGGTATGAGTTCACCGGCGACCGCCGCGTGCTGGATGCCGTGACCGACACGGTCCGCAAGTCCGTCAATCACTACCGCGCCAAGGGCACCTACTTCAAACGTCCCAAGTCGGATGGCGGCGTGGCCCACGGGGTCGCCTACATGCATACGCTCGAGTGGCTCTGGCGTTTGACCGGCGACGATTTTTTTGCCGACGCGGCGGTCTGGTTGTTCCAAGACTACAACACCGATTTCATGGTCGGCAGCGTCAAGGCGGGTGGTCCTTATTTGCCTGATCTGCAGGTGGACGAAATGCTCGATCTGGACAAGCCCTGGAGGGATCACGCTCCGCACACCGCCGAGTCCGTCCACCTGCCCGGCATTGCCGGATTCTTTTCCGGCGACGAGCGATTCAAGAAGGCCTCGGCCAACCTGCCGGTCAAGCTGGCCCGCCACACCAACCCGGGCGGGGGTGTTGTCGCCGGCAAACTGGAGTCGATCGCCGAAGTGTCCGGCGGGGGCGACGTGGCCGCGGAATATTGCGCGAAGGCCGCGGCCGTGGTGGCCCTCGGACGGCTCTTTCAATACGAGCCCAAGCCGGAATTCGGGGACTGGATCGAGCGCTGCTCGCTCAACGCCGCCCAAGGGGCGCGGTTTCCGGACGGCCGCGCGTGCATCTATTTGTCGCGGGACAACCGCCTCGGCGCCGAAAACCCGGAGACCCAGGGCGGACGCGAAATCTTCTCCGCCGGCCACCGCTGCGCCGCTTGTTGCACGGTGAACGTGCCCCGTGTGCTGCCCTCCTATATCGCCGGCATGTGGTATCGCGCCACCGACCGGCCGGCCTTGGTGGCCAACCTGTATGGTCCGTCGCGCCTGCAAACCAAGATCGCCGGCACGCCGGTGGCCATCGAGCAGGAGACCGATTTCCCCTTTTGCGGAAAAATCGATTTCCGCATCGACCCGAAGTCCCCGCAGGCCTTCGACCTCGTGCTGCGCGTGCCGCCCAACAGCGGCGAGGTCTCGCTCGAGGCGCCGGGCGCGGACATCAAGCGCGAGGGCCGGACCATCCGCCTCGCCAAGACCTGGCAGCCGGGCGACAAGGTGTCGGTTGATTTCGATTTCCAAATGGCCCGCCGTCTCCAAAGCGATGGGCGGCAGGCCTACTACGAATGGGGGCCTCTGGTCTTCGCGCTGCCCATCGAGCCGGTGGTGACTGAACTCGAGGAAATCGAAAAAGAAGGCAAAAAGACGGGGTTTTTCGACTTTGCCGTCAAGGCGGCGGATCCCTCCCCGTGGAAGACGCTCGACGACCCCGGCTCCCGCTTCGCCAAAATCGATCTGCCCGACGGCGACCCGCTGAATCCCTGGGCCCAGCCGACCGTGGCCCTCGAGGGCACCCTGAAATCTTTCGAAGGCCAGCCGGTCGAAGTGCGGCTTTTGCCTCTGGGCAGCACCCTCCTGCGCCGCACCACCTTCCCGCTGACCAAAGAGGCGGCTCTGGAAGCCAACAAGATGCACCAAGACTCGATCATGCGCCCTGAAGACGATCCGATGCGGGAGTTTTAAGCCGGAACGATGCAAAACACTCTGCGATTTCCGGCGGGATCACCATGCGGCCAAGCCGACGCTGCCGCGTTGCTGCGGCGGTTGGGTAAAGTAGAGGCGGCGTCCCGCCGCTTCTACTCTTGACTCCTGCTATATCGTTCCGGCTACAGAATTACTCCCATGACCACCACCTCCCACCTGTTGCGCATCACCCTGCTTTCCAGCGTCGCCGCCCTCGGCGGTTTTCTCTTCGGCTATGACAGCGGGGTCATCAATGGAACCATCGGGGCGTTGCGCGAAGCCTTCAACACGGATGCGGTTGGCAGCGGCTTCAATGTGGCTTCGATGCTCCTGGGCTGCGCGGCGGGCGCTTTCCTCGCCGGGCGGATCGCCGACCGCTTCGGCCGGCGCGCGGCGCTTTTCGCGGCGGCCATTCTTTTCGGAGTCAGCGCCTGGGGTTCCGGCATCGCCACCGGCTCGCTGGAGTTCGTCATCTACCGCCTTATCGGCGGCTTCGCGGTCGGCGCGGCCAGCATCATCTGTCCGGCTTACATCAGCGAAATCGCCCCCGCGCGCTACCGCGGACGCCTCGCTACCATGCAGCAAATGGCCATCGTGTTGGGCCTGTTTTTCGCGTTTCTCTCGAACTACCTGTTGGCTGGCGCGGCCGGCGGTGCGTCCGAGGTGCTCTTCTTCGGCTTCAAAGCCTGGCAATGGATGTTCTGGATGGAATTGATCCCGGTGGCCTTGTTTTTCGTGGGTCTGATCTTCATCCCCGAATCCCCGCGCTACCTTGTCTCTGCCGGTCAAGCCGCGCAGGCCGAGGCCGTGCTGGCCGGCCTTTCCCATCCGGCCGACGCCGCAGCCAAGGTGGCGGAAATCCGCGCCACCCTCGAAGCCAACCACCGTCCGAGCCTGCGCGATGCTTTCGAGCACGGCGCCGCACGCCTGCACCCGATCGTCTGGGTGGGCATCGCCATCGCCGCGTTGCAGCAACTGGTGGGGATCAATGTCGTGTTCTACTACGGCGAGGTGCTCTGGCGCGCGGCCGGGTTTTCCGAGTCGCACGCCCTGCTCATCAACGTCATCGGGGGCGTTCTCAATGTCGGCGCGACCTTGGTGGCCATCCTGCTGGTCGACAAGGTCGGACGCAAACCGTTGCTCATCGTGGGCTCGCTGGGGATGGCGCTTTTCCTCGGCATCCTTGCCGTGGTCTTCGGCACGGCGCAGGTCGGGGCTGACGGGAACCTGATCCTCGGGGACGCCGCCGGGCGCACGGCCTTGATCAGCGCCAACCTCTACATCATTTTCTTCAGCATCTCGTGGGGCCCCGTCATGTGGGTGCTGCTCGGCGAGATGTTCCCCAACCAGATCCGCGGCGCCGCCTTGTCGCTGGCCGGACTGTCGCAATGGGGAACGAATTTTCTCGTGACCATGACGTTCCCGCTCCTGCTGGCCGTCATCGGGCTGGGCGGCGCCTACAGCCTCTACGCGATCTTCGCCGCGGTCTCCGCTTTCTACGCGTGGAAATTCGTGCGCGAAACCATGGGCCGAAGCCTCGAACAAATGGAACTCTGAAGTTCCCGGCCTGCCGCACCGCATTGATGAACATCGCAGCTGATCTGAAAGACTAGGGGAGTTCCTGCCGCTTGGCGCCGGTGGCGGGGGATCCCTTGAGAGATAACGACGATATCACGGCCATGTCGCAGTTATACCGCGGCGAAGTCCGCCGCATCATGGTTGGTCTGACGCCAACGCCCCGACCAACAAACGCACGCGTACGGCGACGTCCTGTTGTGTGAGCCACTGGACACGCGGGGACTTCGGCGCGGACAACAAATCCAGCGCCCGCTCCAGCCGACCTCATCACCATTTCAAGACCACCTCGGGAGCACAGGTGGCTGTCGTCTTGGCCTTGCGGCAGATGCGTTTGCCGGCCTTTCAGATTGCCAAGTATAGCGATCTCTCACGGGCCACCGTCACGCGCAACCTCACCCGCCACGGCTTGGCCAAGCTCTCGGATCTGGACCCTCCGCTTGCCCTCGATGGCGGGAATCAATAAATTGTAGCCAATGTCTGACAAAGAAAGTCGCCTCCAGTCCTCCGTAGCTTCCGCCGCGATCTTCTTTCTTTTGGTCGTGTTTTTCCAACTGGTATTCGAGCTGATCTTCGGTGACCCCATCGATGCCAGATTTCTTCTCCAAGCAGTGCTCGCATCCGCGATCATAACCGCCTTGAACGTGATTTTTGAGCAGTGGCGATTCCGGCGGCGGCCTTGAGGTGGATCAGATCGATGGGTGAGTGGGCTGGCTTGGCTCAAAGTATTCGGTTGATGGCGACGAAGATGTGGTCGATAAGCTGGAAATGTATTCACGCAAGGCTCGTCCGGCTGACCAAAGAATGGCGATGCATCGGCTGGTCAAGAACGGGGCCATTTACAGCCTCACGGTCCTCGGCCTTGTTGGTCTTGCAGGTTGCGGTCCACAAGTTTCGGTCATCACACTGACTCAGGTTTCGGGTGATGATGTTGAACTCACTGAACTCGACCTCAATCCATCTGGTGATTCTGGTGACGTCACCGCTTTCGTGGCGCCTGTGGCGAAAGACGGTCAACCGCACGGAACCTTCTTGGGCACGATGACCCAGGTTGGCTCCACCGGCGATGGTTGGAACATCGAGCGGGAGGAACGCATGCTCACGGCCGTTTTCGACCTGCCGCAGGGTCAAATCAGCGTCTTGGGCGTAAGCCATTACAAAGAAGACAATCGCCTGCTCACAATCGGCGAGCCAGCGACCCGTGCGATTGTTGGCGGAACTGGCAAATACGTGGGTGTCGATGGCGAAGTGACTACCGTTCGAAACGAAGACGGCTCTTACACCCACACGCTCCGCATTCATTAGCGAGTGTCAGACGCTTCGGGCCGATCTCGCGCCGCCACAAAGTGAAAAGGGGTGCAGCGGGAGCGTTTTATCTCTGGAAGCGCCGGACGCGCTCCCTTTGATCTTTGGCTCTGGGCGCGGACGTGGGCTGGCTGGGTAAGGCTGAGGTGGGCCGTGCAACTATGAGGATGGGAAAACGAGCACTCCTGCGCCCCGACGATCTCAGCCGCGATAAGCAGCCCCACAATGACCGAGGCGAAACATTTTTCTACAAACGACCCTCTCCCGCCGCCTGGCGGGCGTTCCCATCAAAAGTCCAGCCGCAGGATACGAATGCCACTGGCGGAGTGTAGTTCGCGCCGCGAAATGCGGTTGTCTCGATTAAGATCCGCGAAGGTGCGGGTGAAGTCACGCACGCGAGTGGTCGAGCCGATACGACGAATTTCGGTGCGGGTGACGATGCCGTTGCGGTTGCCGTCCGCGATGGCAAAGCTGCGGCGATTGCCGCCGGCAGATACCCATTCGGCGACGGTGATCGAGCCATCGCGGTTGGCGTCGGCGACTTCGATGACGCGTTCGGTATAGGCATCCGGAAACGTTTTCGGGGTGAGGGGAGCCTCGGGATTCAGCTCTGAGGTGCTGCAGGCCGTAAAGAGTCCGGGAACCAGGGACAACAATAACAGACGGACGGCTAAGATCATGAAGAGCAGTGAAGACGGGCAGCGGGCAGTCTGCAACCTCGAAAATGCCGGGGCGTCCAAGGTGGCTACTGTAACGACCTCGAGCTCGGCTTGTGCTCCTTGGGAAGCGCCGGAAGGCAACCCTTTGAGCTTTGGCTCTTTGACCCTTTTTCTCGCGGCGGTGTTGCGGTCCCCTGCTCGTTAGGTGTGCCGCCGGTGCCAATAACAATCACAGATCTGACACTCATGCACAGTCTGTCGAAACGGACCCAGCGCCAGCAAATCGGGTGGACCGCAGGACGGTAAACACTTTCGCGCTCAATATCCTTTCCAACAGACGTGATCTTGTGTTGGTTGACCCCCCATGAGTTCATACCGTCCCCTTTGGCGCGACGAGTGGCCCCTGCTGGTCGTTTGGGCGTCCGCACTAGCTTGGCTTCTGCACGGCAAGGCTTGGATCGCCGGCCTTTCCTCCCTGTTGGGCGCCGCCGGATTCCTCCTCTGGGTTTGCGTGGCCATCTTACTGGCCGCTTTCGCGGTCGTGCGACATGCCGACGTTCTCGCGGAGCGCTTCGGTGAACCCTACGGCACGATGATCCTCACGTTCGCTGTGATCAGCCTCGAGGTTTTCATGATTTCCGCCCTCATGCTGGAGGGCGGACAACCCACCTTGGCTCGCGATACGATGTATTCGGTCATCATGATTGTCCTAGCTGGCTTGGTCGGTATTTGTCTCCTGCTTGGCGGGATCAAATTCCACGAGCAGTCCTTCAACTTGCGTGGTGCCGGTTCCTATCTCTCCATGATCATCCCGCTGGCCGCCATCGGGCTCGTGCTCCCCATCTTCACCCAGTCCGGACCATACCAGGTGTTTTCACCGCCGCACGCTGTGGTGCTCATCATTCTTTCAGTCGCCACCTACTCCATCTTTCTTCTCATGCAAACGAGCCGCTACCGCAGGTTTTTCACCGCTCCTGCTGAGACGGAAGGTCTTCACCCGCATGTCGAATCTTCCCGCTCCAACCTTCTCCACGCTGCACTGCTCATCATCTACATCATCCCTGTGGTCCTTCTCGCCAAAAAGCTGGCCGGCGTACTCGAATTCACTACGCAGAGCAGCGGTTTGCCCGTTGCTTTTGGCGGCTTTATCGTTGCCACTCTCATCCTCGCCCCTGAAGGCCTCTCAGCGATACAGTCTGCACTGGGCAATCAGCTGCAGCGTTCAGTCAATATTCTGCTCGGCTCGGTTCTTGCCACCATCGGCCTCACTATTCCGGCCGCCTTGGCTATTGGCCTGGCCACCGGACAAGATGTCACCCTCGGCCTCGCTCCGGCCGAGGTCACCATGCTTTTAATCATCCTTGCCGTCTCCATGCTCACCTTCGGCCAAGGACGGACCAACATGCTGCAAGGTGCCGTCCACCTGCTCGTCTTCGGGGTCTATTTGTTCCTAATTTTCGATTGATCCGGGCCCTCGCTAATGGAACGCCGGCCGTCGGCGAGAACAACGAGTTCCTTGCTCATCGTGTGCCGCCTTTCGGGTCTAAGCGAAGCGTCGGGGATGCCTCTATCCGCAGTTCGAGTCCGAGGGCTTTGAGTGCGCGCAAAGCCAATCCCAGCTCCACCGTGGCTTTGGCTATCTGGAGTTCGATCACCCAAGTGCGGCTGGTGCCGGTTTCCTTGGCCAGACGAACTTGGCTCCATCCCAGTTGCCGCCGACGCTGGCGCACCAATGCGGCGATCGACGACACTCTTAAAACCCTGACCCCCGTGCCCGTGGACCATCGTGACACTTAAAGAAATCCATTAAGCGAATCGTCCCTGTCCAAGGCTAGTTAGACCCCCAGATCAATTCCACGAGAGAACGTTTTTCCGCTTTACACTTTTTTCGGGGGCATCTCTCCCATACCCGAAAGTAGCTAATCGTTTACTTTTGCTCCGATTTTGAGTCGGGGTCTTTTTTCCCTTGTTCCAAGTGCAAAACGGCCAAGGTGCGGTTGACGGTGGCGCGGGCGGTTTCTTGCTCGTCCTGCACGACGATATCGGCGCCGGCATCGGCCAAGCGCAGCGCGTCGTTGGTGAAGGCGGCGCGGACGAGAATGGCGATGGCCGGGTTGCGCTCGCGGATCAAATGCATGGCGGTGACCACGGCCGGAGTGGCCGGGAACGTGAAGGCGACGAGGCGTGCTTGGGTGATGTTGCTCAAGTTCCACACCTCCGGTTGGCTGGCATCAGCGAAGAGGGCGGGTTGTCCGTCGGTCTGGAGTTGGCGCACGGTTTCGGCATTGAGGTCGATGACCAAGGTCGGGACGCCTTGATCCCAGAGGGCTTTGGCCAGTTGTTGCCCGACCGGTCCGTAACCGCAGATAACGGCGTGGTCTGAAAGTTCCTGATCCGATCCCCGGGGCAGGTTTTCCACGCGGCGGCGGCGTTGCCAGAGGGTGGGATAATTTTTCTCGAGCCAGTCCGACAGCACTGGAGCGAAGCGCATGAGCACAGGCACCATGGCCATGGAGAGAGCCATGGCGGCCAGCAAGGGTTCGTTGCCGTTGTTGGCCCATTCGGTCATGGCGGAGGTTTTGCTCATCAGGACGAGGGAAAATTCGCCCGCGCTGCCGAGCCCGATGCCGGCAACGACGGCGGCGCGCCAGTTCAAGCCGAGCAAACGGGCGATCAAGCCGACCAGCAATGTTTTGCCCAGAATGAGCAGGAGGATAATCGACAAGACCAGCAACCAGTCACCGGCCAATTCCGCGAGGTCGATGCCCAGACCGACCGAGACGAAAAACATCGTGAGAAAGAGGTCTTTGAACGGTCCGACCTCGGCAACGATCCGATGTTTGTACATGCACTCGCTCACGGCCACGCCGGCGACGAAGGCGCCGAGGATGAGGCTGAGATCCATCAAGGCCGCCAGATAGGCCACGCCGATGCACAGTCCGGCCACGGTCAGGGTGAACAGCTCGCGGCTGCGTGTCGTGGCCACGGCGTGAAGAACGCGCGGGATGACGTGCTTGGCCAGCAGCCAGGAGATCCCGACGAAGGCGATCCCTTTGGCCAGCGTGAAGACAAGCAGTGTACCCGTCGACCCACCGTCGACTCCGGTCGCGGGAAACAGGGCGGGCAAAAGAACGAGAAAGGCGATGATGAACAGGTCCTGGAAGATCGCCACGCCCAGTGCCAAACGGGCCCCGGAGCTCGCGGCGATCCCCATGTCTTGGTAAAGCTTCACACTGATGGCCGTCGAGCTGAGCGCACACGCCACGGCCACAACCACGACCTGCGGCCAGTCGAATCCGAAGAATGCCCATGTCGCCGCGCCGGCCGCAGCCATGGACAGCGCCATTTGGGCTGCGCCTCCTTGGAAAGCATAGCGTTGGAGATGCCGCAGCTCTTTGAGCGAGAAATCCATCCCGATGACGAAGAGCAACCACATCACGCCGAACTCGGACATGCGGTCGATCGCTTCCTTGCCCCCCTCTCCGGCCATGGACTCCATCAGTCCGGTGTTGGCGATGGCGATGCCGCAGAGGAAATAAGCCACGAGGAGCGATTGCCGCAGACGCAGCAGCAACAGCGAAACGCCCACCACCGCTACCAGCATCAAGGCCAGCAGAGAAAACATCGGGGGCAGGCTGGACGTGGCGAGC
>JBILDG010000285.1:0-2638 GCA_044352715.1 Chthoniobacterales bacterium
ATCGACTTTTACGACCTCGCCCTTGTCATCCAATTCCAGCGCAACACGGTCGAGCTTATCAGGTGCTGTCCCTGCCTTGGGATCGGTGAGCTGGTCTGCCTTGCGGGAAACTTCGACATTTTTAGAGACAGGAATCGCCATCGAGTCGTTGTTGCCCATCAGCTCCAGATCCTGCGTATCGGTGGTGATGCGGGCTTTGTTCCACCCGAGAACGCGGCCAACAATCTGGCGGGGGAGCGACTTCTGAGGAGTAGGCGGAACCTGCTCGAGCGTGATGGTGATGCTGACCTTGCCATTTTCCATTGTTAAAAGTGGATCGGTGGCCCTGGCCGTGAGGATTTCATAAATATTTCCATCGGATTTTTTGAGGGTCCACTTTTTGGCGGGATCAAGATCCGGGAAGGCCAAGGTGACTTGCTGCCCCGCTTGATCTCCCTTGAGGGAGAAAGCCACCTTTTCGGGAGAGACATCGAGTAGTCTCGCCACCACGCTGTCATTCTCGGAAGGTAAGGTCACTTCCACCGGCCAGCAACCAAGTGTGCCGCCACCCCGCACCACGTAGCGGGCGGGAAGAATTTGCGACATCTCCCCAGCGAGCAAGCGATAGGCGGTGCGATACCAACCACGGTTGATCAGGTCCTCTGCCCGGTGGTGGATTTCAGCTTCGCGAGATGATTTATCGGATGCTGAGGTGATGCCCGCGGCTTTGGCGTATTCTTCCAGCATGTTCGAGGCAAGTGCCCGATCCTGAACCCAGAGCTGCATGATTCTCTCATCGCGGCTTGTCAGCGGATTGGTGCCGATATAGCCGCTCTTTCTGGGCCACTGGGTGCCAACGGCGATTTTCATGAGGAACGCGGCATCTCTCGAGCTGGGCGAGTTGATCACAAAGCGGAGGTAGTATTCCTTTTTGCCGATCATCGCAGCGCCGAGATCAACGGTTGTATCGGAGGTCACATGAGGCATCCACCGTTTCGGGGTGGGCAGGTCATCCGCAGTAAGTGTTTTGATTTCGGCGAGATCGTTCGGCGAGTTACCGGCGAGGATTTCAATGCTGTTTCCCTTAACCGTCGAGATCCGGCCCTCCAAGTGCAGGTTAAGTGCTGCCGTGAATGTATCCGAGTTCTCCAGGCGGTAGGTGATTTCGCCGGGCTTTGCGGAATCCACTACAGCAAGACGGGGTGCTCTGGATTCTCCTGCACGGAATGTCTTGGCGTGCTCGATGGAAACATTTTCCATGGAAACGATTGTATTTTCCGGCCCAAAAAATTTCTGGCGCGGGAAATCCAACGACAAAATCGAGGGTTCGCGGTGGATGGCGGGTAAGGCGGGTTCGTTGTCGCATCGATCGACGGCTTTCACGAGTTTCTCGTCTCCGTCGTAGGTGTTGAAAAGAGTCATGAATTCAAAACCGCGAGCGTAGTGTTTCTTCAGCACGGAAAAGTCGTCCTTCAGGATTGTCCGCTCCATGTTGACCATGGCCAGTCGACCTCTCGCACGAAGGTAGTCATACATGGCCAGTTCCCGGTATTCGGTGCCTTTTCCCATTTCGCCGCTGCTCCAGAGTCCGGGAACCATTCCGGGCTGGCCCGCATTCCAACGAAGATCTTCCATGGGCCAATCGGTCAAGAAATCGGGTTGGGAGTAAAGATTGTCCAATAACTGCGTCTCGGGAAGAAGGATGTTTCCCTTATCCACGATCACGCTGTCGCGCTCGACAGCACCGCGTGTGCTTGCGGCGAAATCCTTCCAGAGCCGGACGCCATCGCGGTGCATCCAGAGTCGTGCCTTGCGATCGAGTCCCTTGGAGGGGGCGAGATTGATGCCATCGCGTCGAGCATCTTCGATGGCGGTGTTGCTGATTTCCCCAATGGCTGGCCCCCACTCGCGCACGATCACGAGGTTGGGCTTGAGGCCCTGCGCCTTGAGACGATCAATTGCCTCGGTGTGCCCATCCATCATGCGTTGGAAGCGCTTCTCGAGGAAAGTATTCATGTTTTGATCCCTCAAGGTCGGCCACGCGGTGTTGGACCACATGCCTGGCCACGAGGGAACGAAGCGTCCATTGGCAGCATCATAGTTTATCAAGCTGTAGCGGGGATCGCTGAAGTAGCCCCCGAGGCCGTCCGGTCCGTTGGGTTTGCCACCCCAAGCAGTGCCATTGACGAGCCAAACGCTCATTTCATTTTCGGCGGCGTCGGCGTTGAGGCTCTTGATCAAGCTGTTGCGGCCGGCTTCAGGATCACGGGAGCCGTAAGAAGCGATTGCGAGGGTGCCCAGTGGTGAAAAGGATTCGAATGCCGGCTTGTCTCCCTCTTTAACCGGCTTCAAGCCGTGCAGTGCCATCGGGCGATAAACACCTTCGCGTTCCGCGACGTTTCGATTGAATCCATCGTAGGCCCAAATATTTGCGATACTGAATGGCGCCGAGCTTTCGCTCCTGACCGTCACACGAAGCGGTTCCTGACCACCCACCAGTTCCTCGGGCACTTGCACAAAGAAATGGTTCGGCCCCGCGCCATACTCTTCATACGTGCGGAAATAAACTTCCTTCCCATTGACCAAAACAGTGTAGCCAAAAACATCAGGCCGACGGGTGTGGATTTCCTGAAACTCCAACAGCAAATCATTCCCTTGT
>JBILDG010000055.1:0-9076 GCA_044352715.1 Chthoniobacterales bacterium
GTGCTCATAGTTTATCCTCCGTTTTCGGAATTGATGTTTCGGGGGTGGATTGAACGGCCGCCGTCATGACTTGCGCTGACCGCGCCGCGGAAGCCGCGTTGGCTTCATCAGCTTTGGCCGCGATCTTGCCAGCCTGCCATTTGTCGAACTCTTCTTGGCTGACTACGCGTATCGGGGCCTTCATGTTGTAATGCCCCGAGCCGCAAATCTGGCTGCAAGCGAGCTCGAAATTGCCGGTTCGGGTGGTTTCAAACCACACCCATGCGATGGTGCGACCGGGCACGGCGGCTTGGTAAAGGCGGAACTCCGGCACATAGAAAGAATGAATGACATCGCGGGAATGCAGATAAATATGGACCGGCTTGCCCACCGGGATAACCAGCTCAGTGCTCGAGAAATCGTCATCCCCCGCCGGATCGTCATTCACCAGACCGAATTTGTTGTCCAATGAATAGGTGTTCACGTCCACCCGGCCCAGCCGGCCATCGGCACCCGGGTAACGCATGTCCCAACCGAACTGGTAGCTGACTACGTCAATTTTGATGGAGTCGGCCGGTGGCTCGCTGTGCAGCTCACCCCAAAGGCGGTTGCTGTATATGACAAGACCGATGAAAATAGCCGTGGGTATCGCGGTCCAGATAACTTCCAGCTTGTTGTTGCCATGGCTGTAGTAGGCCTTGGAACCGGGGCGTTTCCGGTATTTGACAAGGTAGTAAATATAAACCGACTGGGTGAGGACAAACACCGCTGCCGTGAGGTAGAAAATGAAGTTCAGCAGCGTGTCCACTTTCTTGCCTCCAACCGTGGCAACCTCCGGCGCCCAGTAGAGATTGGACTCCCTGACCTCAGCAGAGGCATCTACGGCCAGGAAGAACAGGAAAGGTGCGCCTAACGTCAAAACTCTGAGGAATAAACTCATGATAGAATTTGTGGGATCTGTTAGGCGCCGGATGGTTTGGTTGCTTCTACAGGAGCGTCAGGCGTTGCGCCAGCATCTGGTGCGGGTGGCTCTGAACCGGTTGATTCTTCGAATTTGACAGCCGGAATCGCTTTGAGCTGCGCCTGAGTATAGGGCTCGGTTTGTGAAGATGTCTCTTCGCGAACTTTCGCGATTTGATCGGCCGATATCGGAGGGGCGTTGTTTCCCCAATCATTACGGATATACGTCAGAATAGCGGCAATTTGCTCATCCTTGAGCTGTTTCCAAGGAGGCATGGCCCCGTTGTAGGTGTTGCCCATCACTTGGATGGGCCCTTGCAATCCGTGCAGCAGAATCTTTACCAGGTGGTTGTCGCCGTGCCAATCGCCACCGACGACCCATTCGCTTCCCACCAAAGGCGGAAACTGCCCAGCCACACCCAAGCCGGTAGCTTGGTGGCAGGCCACGCAGTTGGCCGTGTAAAGACGTTTACCGATGACCATGGGGTCTGGTGGACCTTTGGTTGCCGCGGCGCCTCCCCCAGCCCATGCGACTTGGGAGGGATCGAAAACATTGGACTGGAAGCCACCGCTGTAGAAGGCGAGATATGCGCCAGCCCAGAAAACCAGTGCCATGAACGAGGACACCAGCCACAGCGGAATGGGTTCGTATCCGTCGCGAGGATCGTCTTTTTCCCGCAGAATCGCACCGTGCACGTCGCGCACATCGATATCGTCGCTTTCCAAGTGTGTCTGGAAAGTATCCGGTAATTCTTGAGGGGTATTTTTTAGTTCGTCGCTCATTGCGGCGGTTCCGGAGCCTCCGGCAGCGGGTAGTTACGGTTCAAGGACTGCAAATAAGCCACCAATGCTTCAGCATCAGCGGTCGGGACGATTTCGTAACCGTCCGCGGGCGCATCTGGCGGGAGCAAATCGATCGCATTGGCCGAACGCTGACCCTCGATCTTCTGCGTGCGGTATAGATATCGGTAGGCCGGCATGATAGACCCGGGACTGACGACGCCGGGTTGATACAAGTGCTGGTGATGCCACATGGCGCTGGGCTGACGGGCACCAATGTTGGTCAGATCCGGACCGGTCCGCATGGTACCCAGAAAGACGGTTTTCTCCCGCATGTAGTCACGTGCCACGGTCGGACGCGCACCCCAACCGCGTTCAAGGTCTGATCCATAGCCCACTTGGCGGACTTGTTGGCTGTGGCAATAGATGCATCCGGCTGACGCGTAAACCTGCTGTCCCTTGACCGCCAATCCCGAGAGCGGGGGCGGGTTGATATCTCCGGTGTTTTCATCGGTGACCGGCAAATAACGTCCCAGCGACAGATAGGGATAAGCGACCAACCCGACCCATGAACTGAGGAAGGTCAGAAAAACGCCGACGACGATGACAGACATCTTGTTCATACGGCAGCGGCCTCCGTTTTCGATTCCTGTTCTGCGCCAAACAGTGTCGGCGACTCTTTGCGCACACCCACTTTGAGCAGGAGCATAGTGAAACTCACCGCGAAAACGATGTGTCCGGCTGTAAGCAAGACGCCCGAGACGCTGCGGAGAAACAGCCACGGCTTGGTGTAATCGAGCGTCGCCATGAAGGTGATACCCGGATCAAGCAGAGCCAGACCCTGCAAAACACCGCCGATAGTCAGAACCACAACCATCATCCCGATCCCGATAGCCACGAGCCAGAAATGCCAGCGTATCAATCGGGCCGATGGCCATTCCCAACCGACCACACGGGGCAGAATATAATACATCGCACCAAACATGATCATGGTGAAAAAGGCGTAAAGACCGAGATGCGCGTGGCCGACGGTGTAATGGGTGAAGTGCGTGATGATGTTGAGCGAAGGGATCGCCATGAAACTGCCCTGCACGCTGGCCAGCGTGTAGCACATCGCGCCAAAGACGGTGAAACGAAGGGTGGGGCTCCACTTGAGGGCCTGAAAGTTTCCACGCACGGTCATGTGGTGATTGATGGCCGTTGTGATGACCGGAATGAACATCATGACGCTCGCCACCACACTGGCACTGACCAACCATGCAGGAAAGGGCCCGCCAATGAGGTGATGCATGCCGTTCCAACTGTAGAAAAGTGCAAGGGTCCAAAAACCGAGAATACTCAAGTAGTAGCTGTGGATGGGGCGTCCAAGCACTTTCGGAATGAGATAGTAAGCCGTGGCCAAGCCGATTGGAGTGAACCACAGGCCAAGGGCATTGTGACCATACCACCAATTGACCGCCCCCTGTGCTCCGCCTTGGATCGGCTCGAAATTGAGCAGCAGGTTGGCCGTCGAATAAAGCCACGGGAACCAGAGAAAGGCCGCGAGCAGATACCACTGGCTCACGTAAACGTGGCCAGGTTGACGGAAGCGGAACATAATCACACCCCACACGGCGATAAACCCGAAGGCCACAAACAGCATGAAGCTTGCGTAATTCGGGAATTCCAACCACTCGATCGAGCGACCGTCACCGGCAAGAATGCCGAAAATGCCAAGGAGGATTCCGATGTTCCAGAAAATGGCGGCGCTGATCAAAAGCTTCGTGTGTCGCAGCGGCGTGCGGCAGAGGCGGGCCATCAACCATAATCCCGTGCCGATCCCGGCAGGTGCAGCCCAACCGTAGGCCACAGCATTGAGGTGCGCCGGGCGCACGCGACCGAAGGTGAGCCAACCCCATTGATCGAGAAATTGCGGGGCGTTCATCTTGAATGAAGCGAGCAGCGCAAAAAGCGTGCCGATCAACAGCCAAAAAATAGCCGAGCCGTAGAAAAGAATGACCGGCAAACGCGTGGAAGCATCAATCTCCGCCCGCTCTCTCTTGGCTTGTTCGGCCGCCGCTGAGGAATCCGCTGTCAAAGTCTCATTCATGTTCAAAATTCTCTCTTTGCGGTCGTGGGTTGCCGCATCGGACGGTCGGCCGATTTGTCGGCAAACACGTCAGTTGCCGTGCCCTCGGGTTCTTCGGCGTCAAAAATGGACTTTGAGCCGTCCTCTAGATTGCGGAACTGGCCGGTGCGAGCCGCCCAGTAAAAAGCGCCAAGCGTCGTTCCACCGAAAAAGACCAAACCGGCCGCCAGCAAAATATAAGTCACGGCATTCATGGGACGACGACCTCCTCGCTCGCTGGCGCGATTACTGAACTGAATGGTGGCGGAGTCGGCTGCGGTGCAGCCAAACCACCCGGTTTGACGGCAGAACCCAGCGGAACGCTCGGATCAATCGGATAAACCGGCTTGGGCTCGCCTTGGGCGGCCAAACGCTGCACGGTCAATTCCATGGCGCGCTCAAGGGGCAACTGGACAGTCTTTTTGGCCGGATCGCTCCAAGCATATCCCTCGGTAAGTTTGGCATTCTCCTCGTTGATCTTGGCAAGGATCTCGTAGCGCTCCTGTGCTCGGATCGCCTCTTCGTCGAACGCCGCACGATCGCTCGTGGCCAACATCCATTGCACAAAGCCAGCGAAAAGCACAAAGAGGGCAAACGAGCCGACGAAGATCGGCCAAGTCCGCTTGGCGGGCTGCGCGGGTGTGGTTGTTTGTGGAGCGTCCATCAGTTTTTCAAACGCAGTGAGTTGGCCAAGCGTGGATCACGCAGCGGCCAGAGAGGAGTGTCGCCTAGGCGCTTCATGAAGATGGCAGCCAGCGTGGCCCCGATCGCCAAGAATGAGACAAGGTCGAGCCAATGCGGGGCAAAGCCGGCTTTGTGATAAGTCGGCAGCACAATGATGTACATGTCGAGGATGTGCATCAGCAGAATCCAGACGGCAACTGCACAAAGGAGCAAAGGCTTTTTCTTGGTTGCTTGGAAGAGCAGAACAACAAATGGCAGGAAGAAGTGTCCGACCACCATGATGATGTTGAGCGTATTCCAACTTCCGGTGTTGCGTCGCAGGAAATAGACGGTTTCCTCGGGAATATTCGCATACCAGATGAGCATGTATTGGCTGAAACCGATGTAGGCCCAGAAGACCGTGAAGGCCAACATGAGCTTGCCCATGATGTGGTAGTGCTCGATGGAGATCACGCCCTGCAAATATCCTGCGCTGCGCAGTGCCGTGACCAAAAGCACCAAAACACACATCGAACTCAGCGCCGATCCGGCAAAAATATAAACGCCCCACATGGTTGAAAACCAGTGGAAGTCCAAACCCATCAGCCAATCCACCGCACCAAAGGTCAGAGAGATGGCAAATAGAGGCAGCATGGGAAACACCGCCTTGCGCGAAGACCAAGTGTAGCGAGCATCACCATCTTTGTCCTGCCGCAGAGAATTGCGCCGGAGGAACCAGGTCGCCACGCAGAAAAAGAGAAAATAAAAGGCCGCCCGAGCCCAGAAAAACGGCTGGTTGAGGTAGGCGGCTTTACCGTCGAGCAGCGGATCGATGCCCGGCGCGATCTTCATCCATTTGAACAGCGTCGGTGCGTTGAGGATGATCGGAATGAACAAAATCGCCAACACAGGGAAAAGCCAGGCGATGTTCTCCAGTTGCCGGCGCACGACCACGCTCCAGTCCGCATCCACGGCGTGGTGAACGATCACCCAGAAAAGCGCCCCCGCCGCAATGGTGAAGAAAAATGTGAAAGCAAAAAGCCATGAGAAGGCGAATTGCTTGGGGGCACTGATCGATCCGATCAAAGCCAGAACAATCGCGACCAATGCAACCCCTACCACAAGGATCAGCTTTCCGCCGAATCCCTGATAATCGAAATACTCCTTGGCCGGAGATTTGGTGTTGCTCTCACTCATGGTTGCGCAGGTGTCTCCAGTTTGGAACGCTCATCGGACGGAACATCATTCAAAGTCGCATTCTGCGATAGCTGCAGGGCACGAACATAAGCCACGATCGCCCAGCGGTCATCCAATGGGATCGAAGCTCCGTATCCAAGCATCGTGTTTTTTCCGCGTGTGATGGTGTTGTAAATCTCCCCGTCCGCCATTTCGCGCAGGCGGTCCTGATGCAAACTCGCAATGGCCACCAGTCCGTATTGCCCCGCCACGCCGTTGCCGGCCCCGCTGGCGCCATGACAAACACCGCAGAAGATGGTGTATCGCTCTTGGCCACGCTGCAGCAATTCGGCTGTCACCGTTAACGGGATACCCGTGCCCCAGCGATCGCCGAATCTTCCGGTGTTGAGGTAATCGGTTCCCGACGCGTAGCGCACCGTCCGGTATTTGCCTTCATCGGGGAACGGGTTCTCCTTGGACAAAGGCATCTCGTAGCCAAGCGGCACTGTTCCTGCTACGGGCAGACGGTTCCCGCGGTCGTCGGCAAAGAAATCACTCGGGACCTGCGCCTTCACCTTCGGCTGATGATCCATGTCGGGAAAGATTTCGATAGGCGGCTTTGAGCTTTTTTGTCCGCGAAATCCGGCCACCGCCACGAGGAGGACCAGAAACAAACCGAGAGCGATGAAAAAGTAGCGCAGCATATTAGTCTCCGTGCACTGTGGTGATGTGGCTGGCTCCGAGACCCTCGAGCATCTCGCGGGTGGAATCTTCGTCAAACTTCGGGTCGCTGGCCTCGATCACAAGGAAGAACCCGTCGTCGGTGACTTTTTTGAATGAGTTCCAGTTGAAAATCGGGTGATTCCAGCGCGGCAGCCCGTTAATGGCCAGCATCCCAAAAGTGGCCGTGAAGGCGGAAAGCAAAACCGTCAACTCGAACATGATCGGAAAGAAAGCGGGCACGGTGAAAAAGTTCACCGGTTTGCCCGCCACAATCAGCGGGTATTCGATGCTTGAGGGATAAAACTGAAGCAGGGCAGCGATCGTCAGACCAGTGATACCACCAATAAAAACCAAGGCGCTCAGCCATGATTTCTTCAGCCCCATGGCATGATCCATTCCGTGGATCGGGAACGGTGAGTAAACATCCCACCGTGTGTAGCCGGCATCGCGCACTTTTTCCGCCGCGTGGTAAAGCGCGGATGCTGAAGGAACTTCTGCCCCGATACCGAAGACCGGAGCGTTGGGATTGCCGACGCGTTCCATCTTAATGCGCCCCTCCTTTCAATACGTTGTCGTTGTCATGATGCCCGTGATGCGGATCGGCCTCCGGCAACACGGCTTTGACTTCGAAAATACAAATCATCGGCAACCAGCGGATAAAAAGCAGGAACAGCGCGAGGAAAATGCCGAACGTGCCGACAAATGTCCAAATGTCCACCCACGTCGGATAAAACATGCCCCAACTCGAGGGCAGGAAGTCACGGTGCAACGATGTCACGATGATAACAAAGCGCTCGAACCACATGCCGGCGTTGACAAAGTTGCACACGATGAAGACCCAGATGACGTGACGGCGGAAGTAGCGGAACCAGAAGAGTTGCGGGGCTGCCACGTTGCAGAAAATCATCGACCAGTAAGCCCACCAATACGGCCCCGTGGCGCGGTTGATGAAGGCGTATTGCTCGAACGCATTGCCGCCATACCAGGCGATAAAGAACTCCATCGCGTAGGCATAACCGACGATCGATCCTGTCAGCAGGATGATCTTGCACATCTTGTCCACGTGGTCGTCGGTGATCAGGTCGTGCAAACCGAAGATGGCCCGCGCGGGCAGCATGATCGTCAGCACCATGGCAAAGCCGCCGAAAATCGCACCAGCCACAAAGTAAGGCGGGAAAATCGTCGTGTGCCATCCGGGGATGACAGACGTGGCAAAGTCGAAGGAAACCACCGAGTGCACGGACAAGACCAGTGGCGTGCTCAAACCGGCCAAGATGAGATAAGCCATCTCGTAGTGCTTCCACTGGCGGTTGCCACCGCGCCAACCGAGCGCGAGGATGCCGTAGAAAAACTTGCGCAGCTTGGTTTTGGCCCGGTCACGCAAAGTCGCCAGATCGGGCACGAGGCCTGTATACCAGAAAAGCACTGACACCGTGAAATAGGTTGAGACGGCGAACACATCCCAGAGCAGCGGACTGCGAAAGTTCTGCCAGATGGCATTCGAGTTCGGCACGGGGGCGAGGAACCATACCATCCAGATTCGACCCACGTGGATAGCCGGAAAAATACCGGCACAAACCACCGCGAAGAGAGTCATGGCCTCGGCCGCGCGATTGATCGACGTGCGCCATTTCTGCCGCGTGAGGAACAAGATCGCCGAAATAAGCGTGCCGGCGTGACCGATACCGATCCAGAACACGAAGTTTGTGATATCCCACGCCCAGCCGACCGGATGGTTCAAGCCCCAGACGCCGACGCCTGTCGAGATGAGGTAAGCGATACACAAGACACTGACGACGGCGAGCGATGAACTCAGACCGAACAAAATCCACCACCAAATCGGGGCGCTTTTCTCGGTGACCGACGCCACATGGTTGGTGATCCACGACATCGGGCGATTGTTCAGCACGAGCGGAACACGCTCGATGCGCTTCGCCGCCGCTTCGTGGCTTTGCATGATTGCGTCCGCCATAATCAGGCTCCGTGCGCCTCCGACGCTTGGGCGGCACCGTGCGCGCCGTCATCGCCAGCATGGTGCGGCTGTCCGTTGGCCCAGCCGACTTTATCCGCACCGGGCATGCGCATGTTGGGATTTTTGATCCGCGCGAGATAAGTCGTGCGCGGGCTGACGTTGAGATATTTCAGCATTTCGTAATTGCGCGGCTCGGTCTTGAGTTTGGCCACGCGACTGTTCGGCTTGTTGATGTCGCCGAAGACAATCGCTTCCGCAGGGCAAGCCTGTTGGCAGGCGCTCTTGACCTCGGGGAACGGCACCTTCGATTTGTCAGAGGCGCCGGCTTTGACCGTATGGGTGATGCGGGCTTCCTCGATGCGTTGGATACAGTAGGTGCACTTCTCCATCACGCCGCGCATGCGGACAGTGACGTTCGGATTTTTCGACATCTGCAGGCTGTCGGCCATGCCTTTCTTGGCAAATGGCCCGAGGTAAAGCTGGTCGAGCGGGCGCTGGTTGTAGTCGAAGAAATTGAAACGACGGACCTTCCACGGGCAGTTATTCGCGCAATACCGGGTTCCGATACAGCGGTTGTAGGCCATGAGATTGAGGCCGTCCTCGCTGTGCACAGTCGCGTTGACCGGGCAAACCGTTTCGCAAGGCGCATTCTCGCAGTGCTGGCACATGATGGCCTGCGTGAGCATTTCAGGATCTTCCTCGTCGCCGGCGAAGTA
>JBILDG010000286.1:0-2634 GCA_044352715.1 Chthoniobacterales bacterium
CTTCGAGAAAGCTGATCGATTCATTCGCCAGAAAAACAAGCGAAACCAAAGTCGCGCCGATCATGATTGGGATGTCGATGCGGATGATCTGCGATGACGTTGCAATCGGCGTGATGAGCGCACTCAAACCGAGGATCAGACCAATGTTGCAGATGTTTGATCCTACCACATTGCCCACACTGATCGCGCCTTGCCCGTTGAGGGCCGCCTTGAGGCTTACCACCAGCTCCGGTGAGCTTGTGCCGAACGCCACCACCGTGAGACCCACCACCAGAGGGCTGAGCCCCCAACGCAAGGCCAGCGACGAGCTTCCCCGCACGAGTCCCTCCGCGCCGAAATAGAGCAACACCAAACCGATGACCAGATAGACAAGAGCAATCGTCATGACGGCGCACACATCTACAGAGCGCGACAGTTTTGATAAAGCAGAAGCGTAGCTCCTCCCTTTGTTTTTTTGTGGGCAAACATGCAGGCTGGCGGTTCTACTTTACGTATGGATGCGCCTTTTCCGCCCAAGCTCGACAGCGCCCTGCTCATCTTGGCGCACGGCTCCAGCGTGAATTGCTACTCCAGCCAACCGACCCGCGACTTGACGGTGCGATTGCGTGAATCCGGGCTCTTCGGCGAGGTCGCCTGCGGTTTCTGGAAAGAAAAACCCGGACTGCGCGAGGCCCTCGATGCACTTACCAAGCCCGAGGTCTTCATCGTTCCGAATTTCACCGTCGAGGGATATTTCGTCCGCAACGTCATCCCGAAAGAGCTCGACCTCACTGGTCCGGTCACCACCAGGGCCAACGGCCAAGTGCTCCGCCTGTGCTTGCCGGTCGGGGGACATCCGCGCATGACGGAAGTGCTGCTGCACCGGGCTCGCGAGGTGGCGCCCGACGTGGATTTTGCGCAAGCCGCCCTGTTGGTGCTCGGCCATGGCACACCGCTCGACACCCGCAGTTCCGAAGCTGTCGAAGCCCAAGTGGCTGCAATCCGGGCGCTGGGCCTCTTTGCCCAAGTCCACGGCGCTTTCATGGAAACCCCGCCCAAGATCGAGGACTGGCGCGAGCTCACCGCATGTCACGATGTCATCGCCGTGCCGTTTTTCATCGCCGACGGATTGCACAGCGACGAGGACATTCCCGGGTTGCTCGGTATCGTCGGGGAGGGGAATGCTGCTGATCGCGAGCGGCGCAACCCGCATCCCATCGACGGACGCCGCCTTTACTACTCGCGTGCTGTCGGCACCGATCCCGGTATGGCGCAGGTCATCCTCGATCAAGTGCACTCTTGGGAATTGTGCGCCCGGGGCATGCCCCGAAAGGCGCAGACAGCGCTGGCGGTCGTGTGATACACCAGATTCCATGGTTACCAAACTTCTCCACACCCGCTACCGCGTGCAGGATCTCGATCGCACGATCAACTTCTACAAAGACGTCCTCGGCCTCGAAGAGATCCGCCGCCACAAATCACCCCGCGGTTCGGAGCTCGTTTTTCTCAAAGCCCCGCAAAGCGAGGAACTCATCGAAATCTGCCGTTATGATGGCAGCGGCCCCGTGGTCGTCGGTCCCGACCTCACGCATCTCGCCTTTGAAGTCGAAGATTTGGAGGAGTTTGCCAAAAAGGCTGCCGCCCGAGGTTATCCGTTATCCGACGGCCCCACTACTTCATCCACCGGCACGGTTTTTGCCTTCATCGACGCCCCCGAGGGATACGAGATCGAATTGATCCAAGCTCCCCAATAGCGCGATCAATGACCGCCCGATACTATGACACGATAAAGTCTTCCGCGTCCCCCAGTCCGCGATAAACCATGGCGGCATCAACCACGCCCCACTATGCCTGTATTACCCAGCGGACGAAAAATCTCCCTCGACTTCAAACCTCTTTACGACTTGGCCATGCAGGCTCAGGTCGAACAGAACGCTGGCAATTTGCTCCTGATCGAAAAACCCGGGCAAATCTTAACTCTTGTCCAAATCAAAGAAGTTGAGTGGCGCCCCGATATTCCGGCCGAGGAACTCGACGTGGTCGAGACGCCGGGCGGCTTGAAGCGATGCATCTTGCGCGACACCGGTTATTCCGTGGAGGACGTTCTGGCGGCCCGTGCACCCTGGTCCAGGGGTGATATCAGCGCCCTGCGCGCGTTCATTTTGACCCGGCGAATCCGTGGCAAGGTCGAGTTCTATCGCCGCTGGTTGGTCAGTCTCCGCGGCAAATTCACCGACGAAGCCATCATGTGGCCTGCCGCAAAAAATTTATTGCCCCGTCAAGCCAACTCCATAGCAGCGCAGTTGGCTGGTTGTGAACGGTGACATCGTCTGGCCCGCGTTTCGCCCTCAGCGTTCGAGACGCCACTTGTGGCAGAGAGCTTTGATTTTGTCTGGGGCGCATTTCATCACCAGATCGCGGCGCTCACGGGCCAGCTTGCGGTTCTTCGTGTGCAGCGACAGGCGCACCCTCTTGGCGCGGCCCCGCGTGCGGGTGATGCTGAAGTGTACCCACCAGGTTCCGTTGTTGTCCCAGATGTGATGATCGGCGCCATAGCGCTTGTTCGCGTACAGTGGGACGATGGTGTTCTTGGCTTTTTTGCGCATGTGCCCGCAAGACTTCCCCAAGCCCCCTCTCCGGTCAATATGACATTAT
>JBILDG010000287.1:0-2630 GCA_044352715.1 Chthoniobacterales bacterium
GATCCACCCGATGCGGGCCAGCAATTCATGGACCTCGATGCCCAAGCGGCGCGCGGGGCCGCGGGTGAGTATGTCCGCAAGGGAAACTTTCAGGCATCCTGAGCGTGAAGGAGAAACTACTTCCTCGCGACGACTCCTCCCGAGTGATGCCGGTTCCACGACGCGGATCGGCGCCCCATTTTCCACGACCGGATATTTCTCGAACCAAGAGGCATCGCCCAGGGCCCGCAAGCCCCCCTCTTCATCGACCGGCGGGAAAGTTCGGCCCAGCCAGTTGCCGGCGTTCTTGTCATTGCGTCCGCGAACCGCAAAGCAGTAGAGCGCGTGCTTGGCGCGCGTCATCGCCACGTAAAGCACACACAGCGCCTCGTAGGATTGGCGTCCGCGCATCTCCTCGCGCGCCTCCCGCAACACCGGATCCGCCTCGCAAAACTCTTTGCGCGGCAAGGCCATTCCCCACCGCACATCGCCGCCCGCGTCACGGTGCAGCACGACACCGGACGAGTCGCGAAATTCCGTCATGGCTTTACCCCCCAACTCGGGAAGAATCACCATATCCACACCGAGGCCTTTGGAATTGTGGATGGTCATCACGCGGATCGCTCCGGGAGCTTCGCTTTCTTCAAGCGCGCGGTGCTCGATGAAGTTGATGAACGACCTCCAGTCGCACGCGTCAGACCGCGAGGCATCGTAGTCCGCCGCCGCCGCCAGAAAATCCTCGGCATCCTGCAACGCAATATTTTTCTCCCGCGCGGCCCGGGCGACCAAATCGCGAAAAGTCGCGGCGAATCCCTGCCCGGCGGCCGCGCTCAACAGCGGCAAGCGGAGCGCATCGTCGTCTGTTCCCAGCAAACTCCCCAGCGGCGAGGCAACGAGATGGCCGCGTGAGATTACGTCCAACGGACAAGCAACGAACTTGGCCAAAGAAAGCAGGACCACCCCGAGGTTGGTCGCAAGGCAGGGATTGATTTTCCCCTCGGCCGCCACGGGAATCCCCTCGCCTTTGAGGAGCGCGACATAACGCGCCAACTCGTCCCGCGTTCGCACCAAGATCGCGCACTCCAATCCACGCGCGAGCGGATCGACGCGGCGGATGGTCTCCAGCACCTTGCGGGCCAAGGCATCATCGGCCGTGTCGTTGCCGTCCTCGCTATCGGGGGCCACGGTAAGAAACTCCGCATACCCCTCTGCTGCACCGGGTCGCGGCCTGTGCTCCACCCACGCTTGCTTCCACGCATCAACCACGCCAGGCGCAAAACGAAACTCCTCGGCCTGCGCGGAAACAACGGCGGGATTCAGCACGGCTTCGACGGCTTGCACAATGGCGACATCGGAGCGGCGCGATATTTCCAGCTTGTCCTCGTGCACGGCACCGGAAGGCCCGTGGTTGTAGCGGTCGCGGATTTCCCAGAAAAGCCGCGCATCTCCGCCACGCCATCCATAAATCGCCTGCTTGGTGTCCCCGACGTAAAAAAACGAGCGGGCCCCCGAGGTGTCTTGAATGATCTCGTCAGCGAGCGGTTCCATGATTTTCCACTGCGTGCGGCTCGTGTCTTGGAACTCGTCGAGAAGCCAGTGATCGTGCCGTCCATCCAACCGGTAATCCAAATCGCGCCGCCACGGCGCATCGGTGTCCCCGGCCAAAAGCATGGCGATATCGGCAAACGTCAGCGCCCCCGTCTCTCGCACGGCCGCGTGGTAAACTTCCTCGTAACGCCCGACGATGGCATGCAGGGCCCGCGACTCGGCCAACTTCGCCTCGACCTCCAACCTCACCAGAGACAGACGCAAGGCCTCGCGTAATTCAGGCAGACGTCCCCGCAGATAAAGACGGTTCTCGCCCTTGCGTCCGACCGGCACGTAAAGCTCGCCGCTTTTGTTGTCCGCAGTCGTCTTGACGAGCTTTTCAGTGGCGAATTTTTCCAACGCCTCGTCCATGCGGCGGGGCGGACGATGGGCGCAGGCCAGCTCAAGCCATACTTCCCACTGGACCCGGGCCTCGTCCCCGAGTCCGGGGTTGGCAGCTTTCGCCTCCTCCCAAAACTCCGCCGCCGCCTCCTCCACCGGAGCGGCCGACAAAATCACACTCCCCTGCGGCCAGATCGCCGCGACGTCACCCCAGACCATTCCCTTCGGGGTGTCGAGATACCCCTCGTGCAATGAAGCCGCCGTGCGCTCGATGGTCCGGAGCACCGATTGACCCGACTTGTTGCGACTTTGCTGACGCAAGAGTTCGACGAACTGCGCCAAGCCCTGCGGCGTCTCCACCGCACCGCGGAAAAACTCATCCAGCGCCCGCCGTCGCCCCTCCTCCTGCGCCGCCTCATCCATCACTTGGAACTCACGACCGAGCCCCAATTCAAAAGGAAAAGCCCGCGCGATGCGCCCGAAAAACTGATCCATCGTCCCCATGGACAGACGCGGCAACACCGCCACCAAACGGCGCAACCAAGCAAGGCAATCCCCCCGCGTGATCTCCGGCATACCCAGCGCATCCCGCAGATCGGCCAACTTCCGCGGATCGAGCGCGGCCTCGGCCAAACGGTCGAAAAGCTTTTCCAAAAACTCCGCCGCAGCCTTGCGGGTGAAGGTCAGCGCGAGAATTTTTTCCGGCGGCTGACCGCGGGCCA
>JBILDG010000288.1:0-2619 GCA_044352715.1 Chthoniobacterales bacterium
AGCGGCGTGGAGGCCGGCCAGCGGCGCGAGGAGCAGGGTGGTGAGGAGGGTTTTCATAAGCTTCAGTCAGTTGAAAATTTAATCCAATCCAATCGCATCAACTCGCCCGCCCCGCCTTTGAAGGTCAGACACAGGCTATGGGTGCCCGCCGCGTTTTGCAGCGCACCGGAAAAAGACCGGTATTGATCCCAGCCGCCCGAGGCGGAAACTTCGCAGGTGCCGAGCAGCTTCCCCTGCGCGCTCCCCTCGCGCACTTCGATGGTTCCGCCGTCCGGATTCCCCGAAGCCGCGCTGAAGGTCATGACGGCATTCGGCGGCATGTTTTTCACATTGGGATAGACCAGCGAGCTGCCGGCTTGCAGGCCGCGCACTTCGAAACCGCCCGCCGGACATTCCCGGACTTCGGCCTTCTCCAGCGCAAAATAATCCTCGGCTTCGATCTGGGGCTGAGCCGCGTCATACTGGCCGACACCGATGGCGTCGAGCCGGATGGGCGCGATGTCGCCGTTGTCTTTGTAATGGACGTAGGCGAGACAGGAATCGCGAAAGAAGTGGGAACTCCCCGGCCGGCTGGTGTCGTTGAAAACGTAATACCACTGGTTGTTCCAAGTGAAAAAGTTTCCATGCCGGTCATGCCACATGGCGTTCGGCCTGTGTTGCCTGTCGCCTGCTTTGCGGAATTCCGGCGCCAATCCCTCGGGCGTGATCACCGAGCCCTTGTAGGTGTAGGGGCCGTAGACATTCGTGGAAGTGGCATAAAAACTCGACCAGGAGAGATAATAAATGCCGTTGCGTTTGTGCAGCGAGGGCTTGTCGTCGGTTTTGCCTTCGCCCAGGGGCCCGTGTTTCCGGTCCAACTCCACGGGGCGCGGGGTTTCCGCCAACGAAATCATGTCGTCGTTCAGGCGCACGATGAACCAATCGAACGTGCCATAGACCATGTAGGCCTCGCCATCGTCGTCGATGAGGATGTCCGGATCACGTTGTTTGGTCGGGGTGAATCCCCGCGGCAGGAGCGGCTTCCCCAAAGGGTCCTGCCACGGCCCGGTTGGTGAATCGGACACGACCACGCCGACCTCGTGCGGCCCGGCGGAAAAATACCAGTAATACTTGCCATTTTTGGTGGCGCCAAAACCGGCCCAGCAACTGTCGAACGGCTTCTTGAGAAAAGTATCCTCCGGCTTGAGCACCCCTTCCTGCTTCCAGTTCACCAGATCTGCGGAGGACCAGACCCACCAATCCTTCATCACGAAGCCGGCATTTTGCGGGGAAAAATCGTGGGTGGCATACAAATAAACGCGGTCTCCATAGACCACACCATGCGGATCGCACAGTCCGACTCCCGGGACAATCGGATTCCCGGCCAGGCCGGTGCGGGCCAGACACAACAGCGACAAACAAACAAACACCACCAATCCCGAAAAGTTTTTCGACTTTCCGGCATGCGCGGTAGGGACGACTGACCTCATCAGTCGTCCTCCGAAACGGCTTCCGGCGCGGGCCGTTTTTTCTTCTTGGGCTTTGGCGGCGGGGGGTTTTCCGCGGGTGCGCCCATCTCGAACAGCTCGGGGTTATCTTTGTTCCAGAGATCCCACGCGGCCTTCATGGCGGCGACGCGCTCGGGTTCCTCGTCGGCCAGGTTCTTGCTCTCGCCGATGTCGGCGGCGAGGTTGTAGAGACCCATCGGCTCCATGTGGGTTTTGACCAGCTTCCAATCGCCCTGACGGATGGCCCACCTATCATAAAACTCAGGATCCTGCGAAACGCGGAAGCGCCAATAGAGCGCGTCGTGCGGCGCGCCCTGCTTTTGCCCGGTCAGGTAGGGCAGCAAATCGACCCCGTCGAGCTTCCAGTCCAGCGGCACCTCCACGCCGGCCGCCGCCAGGGCCGTGGGCAGAATGTCGAGGCTGATGACCGGCTGACGGTAAACTTCGCCGGCGGGCAGGCGGCCTTTCCATTGCGCGAGGAACGGCACGCGGATGCCGCCTTCCAGCATTTGTCCCTTCCAGCCGCGGCAGGGTTCGTTGCGGGAGGCGTTTTTGTGCGGCGTGCCGCCGTTGTCGCTGAGAAAGAAAACAAGCGTGTCCTCCTCGAGTTTTTCCTCGCGCAGCTTGTCGAGCACGCGGCCCACGTTTTCATCCAGCGAGGCCATCATGGCCAGCATGGTGCGCCGCTTCAGGTCGGTAACATGGGCGAACTTGGCCAGATCTTCCGGCTTGGCTTCCAGCGGCAAGTGCGGTGGCACGAAAGCGACGTAGAGGAAAAACGGCTGGTCCCGGTGGCGCCCGATGAAATCCACCGCCTCACGTCCGAAGGCGTCGGTCGAATACTCCTTCTCCTGCACCTTCTCGGGGCCGCGATACATGTCGCTCAGCAAGCCCGTTTTCGGATCGGGGAGCAGCACGCCCCCCACCGGATGCCAGAACGTCTCGTCGAAACCGCGTTCAAAGGGCCGCATTCCCGCGCTTTCGGTGCCGACGTGCCATTTGCCGATCATCCCGGTCGCGTATCCCGCCGCTTTCAAACGGTCGGCGATCGTCCGCTCGCCGACCGGCATGCCCCCCAGACCCGCGGGATGGGCTGCGCTGCGGGGCTTGTTGGACTCGTTCGACTCGTAGC
>JBILDG010000056.1:0-8991 GCA_044352715.1 Chthoniobacterales bacterium
CAAATACGCCGCCATCGAAAAAGGCGGGCCGGAGGCCGATGTATCGGACGCCGATGTGATCGCGGTGGTGCGCAAGCGCATCAAGCAATGTCAGGATGCCGTCGAGGGATTCAACCAAGGCGGCCGGTCCGAACAGGCCGAGAAAGAAAAAACCGAAATCGCCCTGTTGGAAAATTATCTGCCCGCCGCCCTGCCGCCCGATGAGCTGGCCCGGCTTGTGCAGCAAGCCATTGCCGAAACCGGCGCGACCGAGAAAGCGCAAATGGGATCGGTCATGAAAGCTGTGATGGCCAAAGCGGGCGGACGCACCGACGGCAAAACAGTGAACGCGGAGGTCCTTCGTCAACTTGGCTAAAGCACGCACAGAGGGAAAAAAGGGCGTCTGGGCCGTCATCGTCGCCGGCGGCTCGAGCCGCCGCATGGGCTTCAACAAGCTCACGGCTGATTTGGATGGTCGCCCGGTGCTCGCGTGGAGCGTGGGTGCTTTCAGCCAGTGCAAGGTCATCGACGCGATCGTGCTCGTCTGCTCATCGAGCGCCCGCGCCGAACTCGAAGAAATCGCCCGGGCGGCCGCACCCGAAAAACTGCAGGCCGTGGTCGAAGGTGGTACGCACCGTCATTTGTCCGTGGCCGAGGGCTTGCAGGCCGTGCCGGCCGGCGCATCGATGATTGCCGTGCACGATGCCGCGCGTCCGCTGGTGACCTGCGGATTGATCGAGCGTTGCTTGGAGGTGGCGCGCAACAGCGGTGCGGCCGCCTGCGCCCGCCAAATCTCGGACACGCTCAAGCGCATCAACGACGAGGGCTTCATCATTGATTCTGTCGACCGCACCAATCTCTGGGCGCTTGAGACGCCGCAGATTTTCCGGGCCGACCTGCTCCGCCACGCCTACCAGCAAGTGATCGAATCGGGCGGATACGTGACTGATGAGACCTCGGCCGTGCAGGCGGCCGGAGCGCCGGTCGCGCTGGTCGATTCGTCCGTCTGGAACGGCAAGATCACTTATCCGGCGGACTTGGAGACCGCGCGATTGATCCTGCGGGGGCGCGAAGGTCATTGATCCCCACGATGCTTTCCCGGGTGCTCATCATTGGACTGGTTTGCTTTCTGCTGGGCGCAGGTGGGGCGATGTTGCTGGCCCCGTGGGTGAACCCCCAAGTCGATGACGACTTGCCGGTGTGTCCTTATCTCGAGACGCTCGAGCTTTCACAGGTTCCGCCGCAAGTCGTCGCGGCGGTGGGCGCCTACGAGGCTATCCGGGAAACGCTGCTGCGTGATTCGCTCGATGGCGTATCGGCCCAGGCCGAGGTGATCGCAAGGGCCTTCGAGGGCATCGACCCGAAAATTTCCTCCTGCGCCAAACGTCTCGCCGATTCGCCGGATGTTGAATCCGCCCGCCGCGCATTCATGCGGTTGAACCGCCTGATGGAAAAGCACGCCGAAAAATTTCCGGCGGCCTGAACTCAGTAGCTGTGCGGGGTGATTTTCACCTTGCCGCGGAAGATGTAGTAGACGCTGAAGGTGTAGGCCAGAACAACGGGCAGGCCGATGATGGCCATGATGAGCATGATGAAGTGCGTCTTCGGCGTGGAGGCGGCGTTGTAGATGGTGAGGCTATGCTCCGGGTTGGGCATGGACAGCACCATATTGGGATAAATCGTCATGCCGAAGAGGGCCATGAGAAGGATCATGGCGCCGCAGGAGGAGAGGAACGCGGCGAACTCGTTGCCTTTGTGGTTTTGGCGCGGGATATTGAGCACGACCAGGACGTTGAGGGCGAAGACAGCGAGCAACCACGGGCGCGCGCGCAGGATTTCCAACAGGTGCGGCGCGTAGACGAGCGTGGCCACGTTGAGGATGATGTAAAAGAAAAGGAAGATGCCGATGGTGCGGTTGACCCAGCGGCGCACGCGGGCCTGCAGTTCGCCCTCGGTTTTCATGACCAAGTAGATGGACCCGTGCATGGCGAAGAGGGCGATGGTGGTGAAGCCGAGGAGAATGGCGTAGGGGTTGAGCAGCGCCCGGAATCCGCCGATGTAGTTGCCGCGGGCGTCGAGCTCGATGCCGAGGAGAATGTTGCCCATGGCTACGCCGATGAGAAAGCTCGAGCCGATGCTGCCGAGGGAAAATCCGATATCCCACATCTGCCGCCACCAACCCCAGGATTCTTTGCTGCGGAATTCGATGGCCACGGCGCGGAAGATGAGCCCGCAAAGCAGGGCCATGAAGGCAAGGTAAAACCCCGAAAAGACCGTAGCATAAGCCATGGGGAAAGCAGCGAAGAGCGCGCCGCCGCCGGTCACCAGCCAGACTTCGTTGCCGTCCCACACGGGGCCGATGGCGTTGAGAAAGATCCGGCGGTCTTCGTCCTTCCTGACAAAGAGATGCAATGCACCGACCCCGAGGTCGAATCCGTCGAGCATGGCGTAACCGGTGAGCAGGACGCCGACCAAGATGAACCAGACAGTGTTGAGGTCCATGGTGCGATTAACCGGCCGAGCGGGCCTGACCTTTGCGGCGTTCCATGAGGGCGACCCAACTGGCCGGCATCTCCTCACTCTCCTCCTCGTCGTCCGGACCTCGCTGGATCTTGCGCGTCAGCAGATAGATAAAGACGGCAAAGAGGAGGGTGTAGATGAAAGTGAACATGATGAGCGAAGCCAGCACGTGGTTGGCGGAGACAACTTCGCTCAAGCCCTGCGAGGTGCGCATCAGACCGTAGACGATCCACGGTTGGCGGCCCATCTCGGCGGTGAACCAGCCCGTCTGGTTGGCGATCTGCGGTCCGAGGACGGAAAGCACGAGCATCCAATAGTAGGCGCGGACGAGGGGATTCGCGGAGTTGAAGAGCAGCCCGCGCCACCACAGGAACATGCCGAACCACGCGATGCCGATGAGCGCCATGCCGACGGCGATCATGATGTGGTAAAATTGGAAAACGGCCTGCACGGGAGGCCAGTCTTCTCTCGGGAATGCATCAAGACCGGTCACCACAGTGTCCGTCGATCCGCCGACAAGAATGCTGAGCATGCCGGGGATTTGCAGTCCGATGACTTCTTCTTTTTCCATGTCGAGCCAACCGAAAACGGCCATCGGGGCGTGGGACTGCGTTTTGAAAACCCCTTCCATCGCGGCGAGCTTGGCCGGCTGGTTGCGCGTCACGCCGTCGGCCGACTTGGCACCGGTCGCAAGTTGCAGCAAGGAGGCCACGGCCGCGAAAATCAACGCGACCTTCAAAGAGGTTTTGGCGAACTCGGTGTGACGTCCGCGCAGGAGGTAGAAAGCGCTGATGCTGATGACAAGGAAAGCACCAGCCTGCCAACAGCCGACGATGACGTGAGAGAGGCGCTCCATGGCCGAGGGGTTGAAGATCATGGCCCAGAAGTCTTCGATGACCGCGCGCGAGTTCAGGATCTGGTCGGCATTCGGCACGAAGCCCGGGGGCATGATCTCGTCTTTGTATTCGATGCGGAAGCCGGCGGGTGTCTGCATCCACGAATTGGCGATGACGATCCACACCGCGCTGAAGTGGGCGCCGAGGCAGACCATGCACGTGGCGAAGAAGTGCATTTTCGGTCCGACCTTGTTCCACCCGAAGAGAAGAATGGCGAGGAAGCCTGACTCGAGGAAGAAGGCGAAGATACCCTCGGCGGCCAGTGCACTGCCGAAAATGTCCCCGACGAAGCGGGAGTAGGCGGCCCAGTTGGTGCCGAATTCGAATTCCAGAACAATCCCGGTGGCAACTCCTATGGCGAAGGTCAGGCCGAAAACACGCGTCCAGTAACGCGCCATGTTGTGGTATTTGGGCGAGCCCGTCTTGAGCCACATCGCCTCCATAATGACGAGCACAACACCCAGTCCCATGGTCAGCGGCACGTAGAGATAATGAAACATCACCGTGAACGCGAATTGGATCCGGGAGAGGATTTCGACGTCCATGAGAAGGGCAGAGCTTAGGGCAAAGCCATCGGCGGGGGGAAGTTTGATCCGGCTGGGAAAAAAGTCGAAGTAGCAGAGCCTCCTGCCTCCAGCGATAAGCGGCGTCCACGCCGCTTCCACTTAACCGGTCACTCCGTCGGCACGAGCCTGACGACCTTGCCCGGTTGATCGTAAACGACGTAGAGGTAGCCGTCGTCGAACACCCGCACGTCGCGGATGCGCCCGGTCTCGGCGAGCAGGACTTCCTGTTTGGCCACGGCCGCGCCGCTGAGTTCCATCCGCACAAGTTTTTTGCCGGCCAAGCCGCCGGCGAAAAGATTGCCGCGCCAGCGTGGAAATTTTTCGCCGCGGTATAGTTCCAGCCCGGAAGCGGCGATGACGGGTGTCCATTGGATCACGGGATTCTCCATGCCGGGCAGCGATGTTTTGTCGGAGATCACCGTCCCGCTGTAGTTGATGCCGTAGGTGGCCAGCGGCCAGCCGTAGTTTGCGCCGGGGCGGATGATGTTGAGTTCGTCACCGCCGCGCGGGCCGTGCTCGGTCTCCCACAGGCGGCCGCTCGCACCGTCATAGACCAAGCCTTGCGGGTTGCGCACGCCGTAAGCCCAGATGGAGGGCATGGCGCCCGGGGTTTTGACGAAGGGGTTGTCTTCCGGCACACGACCGTCGTCGTGGAGGCGGTGGATTTTACCCGCCACGCTGGCGAGACTTTGCGCAAAATTCTGCGGATTGGCCGGGCTGCCACGGTCGCCGATCGAGAAAAACAAATGTCCGCGGCCGTCGAAAGCCAGACGGCAGCCGAAATGGACTTTGCCGGCGGTGGCTTGATCCGCGGGCGGCTCGAAGATGGTCTCGAGATCCACGAGGGCGCTGTCTTTCAGTTTGGCACGAACGACCGACGTGAGCGCATTTTCGCCGATCGGTTTCGAGAAGGAGAGGTAGATCCAGCCATTTTCGGCGTAGCGTGGGTGCAGGTGGATATCGAGTAATCCGCCTTGACCTTGGGCCCAGACAGGAGGGACGCCATCGATGGCCTGTTTCGTGCCGGTCTCTGGATCGATCAGTTGCAGGGTTCCGCGACGCTCGGTGACGAGGAAACGTCCATCGGGCAACTTTGCCACGGCCCAAGGATGATCGAGATCGCTGGCGATAGTTTCGATGCGGAAACGGTGGGCGGCTGACGTGATGATGTCGTCGGCGATGGCACAGCTCAGCGCGGCATGGAGGAGAACAATGGCTAATCGCATGGGATCAAGGAATGTTCTCCAACCCGGCCGATCCGTCGAAGCGAAAAACCGCCCGATAATCGCCCAGCGGGGGAAGCGGCGGGGCGCTGGCCCGCCAGGTGGCGTTCGCCACATTCGGGTGCATGCGATCGGCGGTGCTGATCATCCAGAGGTTGTGCGGGGAGATTCGGGCGAGCGGAGCTGTATTTGTGGGCGGCAGACCCGGTGGTCCCAAGGTGCCGAAGGGTTTGATCTCGTTTTCTCCGGAATTGATCGTGGAATTCATCACCCAGACGCGCATGGCATTCTGATCGGCCGGCTCCCGCAGCCGCGCGTAGGCCCGGGGGAGAAGGGACCGGACGAGATACTTCTCCGGGCTTGCTGCAATCTGCAGGTATTCAACGCACTCGCTGACAATGCGTCCGCCGCGGCCGGGTTCGTATTCCAACACTTGACCGGGAAAAAGCGGGGGCAACTGGCCTTGGTGATCTGCGGCGTAAAGCAGCACCGCGGTTCCCATGGTCCGGGTTTTGGCCAGTGCATCGGAGCGCTCCGCGCGCCGGATCAAATCTGGAATCATGGTGACGGCCAACGAAATCAAGATCGCCAGAATGGCCAGAACCACCAGCATTTCGACCAGGGTGAAGGCGCGCTGCACACCATGTCGGCGCATGCCTTGACAAAAGCTGGCGGGGTTCATTTCGTCAAAGGGCCGGGGTAAAAAAAAAAAGCGGCACGACCGGGGGGACGTGCCGCTTTATGATTAAAATGCTTACATTGCGGCAGTAGGGGCTGCTTTGTGCGAACATTCTGCGCAGGTGCCGTACAGTGTCAATGAGTGGTGTTTCACAGTGAATCCCTGAGGAGCCAGCTGATCGATTCCCGTGGCACATGCCTCAACTTCAAACACTCTCTGGCAGGTTTCGCACAGGAAGTGATGATGGTGATGCGGATGCTTACGTTCGTAGTGCGGAGGAGCACCGGGGATTTCCACGACATCTACGTCGCCGTGATCCATGAGGATACGAAGCGCACGGTAGACTGTAGCGATACCGAGCCCGGGAGACAGGGAACGAGCCACCTGCCAAATTTCGGCGGGGGTCATCGGGCGTCCTGCGTCCTCGAGCGTTTTTTGGACTGCTGATCGTTGTCTTGTTGCGTAGTTCACTTTGATAATTGGCGACATCGTTGATGTTCAAAGGTTTTTGAAAATCGCTTTGAACATGCCGCAATATGTTCCTCGGTGATATCACCCAAAATTGCAAATGATTTTTGACTGGTCTTATGCATATCTCAATTATTATGATAACTCAAAACGAAATTGCCAATCATATGATCATTAAAAAGCGGTTCCTGAACGGGTTGTGGTTTTTGACGGCCGCTGCCCTCTGGTGCGTAAATTGCATAGCGCAAGCCGATACGAAACCGCTGCGGATTGTGGCGTCGTTTTATCCCGTTTACGTTGCGGCACTCAATGTGACGCAGGGTGTCGAGGGCGTGGAAGTGGAGAGCCTGACCAGCCCGCATATCGGTTGTCTGCACGACTACCAACTTACCGCGGGCGATGTGCGCAAGTTGACCGAGGCGGACATTCTTTTGGCCAACGGCGCCGGGATGGAACCGTTCTTGGAGAAAGTTCGCCGGCAATCTTCGAGTCTAAAAGTCGCGGAAGTGAGCGAGGGGATCCCGTTGATGGACGAGAACCCGCACGTCTGGGTGAGCTTCGCGGGGGCGAGGCGTCAGGTGGAAAACATTGTGGCGGCATTGTCGTCGGTTGCGCCGGAACATGCCGATGCCTTTGCCGCGAATGCGGCCGCCTACGGTGAGCAGTTGGCGGTCTTGGAGGAAAAAATGAAGAGCGCGTTGGCTCCTTACGCTGGAACCAAAATCGTCACATTCCACGAGGCTTTTCCCTACTTCGCGCGGGAGTTTGGCCTGCGAATTGTGGGAGTCATCGAGCGGGAACCCGGGACTGAGCCGAGCGCGCGTGAACTTGCCGACACGATCCGACTGGTTCGCGAACAAGGGGTGAAGGCGCTTTTTGCCGAGCCGCAGTATTCCGACCAGAGCGCCCGCGTCATCGCCCGCGAGACCGGGGCGGGAGTGTATGTGCTTGATCCCGTCGTAACTGGTCCGACCGATCCCGCCGAAGCTCGGGGTGCGTTTGTGCGGGCGATGGAAGAAAATCTTGCCGTCTTGCAAGAAGCCTTGCGGTGAGGAGCGCGTTGGCCTTTACCGCGGCGCAGTGATACGATCCCGTCTTTCGCATGCAGGAAATTCCGCCACCCGACGCCCCCGCGCATCACGGGATTGCCCCGCACCGCTGCGGTGAATGCTGCACGACTTTCCGCGATGTCGGCGTGAGATTTCACGGCACGGCTGTGCTGGAGGACGTCAACCTCCACCTCCATTGCGGTGAATTAACCGCTGTGATCGGTGAAAACGGGGCGGGCAAAACAACCTTGGTTCGCTGCCTGCTGGGCGAGATTCCGCACAGCGGTGAAGTTCACTTTCTGGACGCCGCCCACCGGCGCGCCGACAGTCCGTTGATCGGCTATGTCCCGCAAAAAATTTCCTTCGATCGGGAAGCGCCGATCAGTGTGCGGGATCTCTTTGCCGCTTCACTGGCCGGGCGACCTGCCTGCCTCGGGGTCTCGCGTCCGGTCGAGCAAGCGGCGCGCTCCGGGTTGACTCTCACGGGGGCGGAGCATTTGCTGCACCGCCGTGTCGGAACATTGTCGGGCGGCGAACTGCAGCGCGTGTTGCTCGGCCTCGCGCTTACGCCGACCCCCAACATCCTTGTGCTCGATGAACCGGTCTCCGGCGTGGATCACCGCGGACGCGAAAAATTTTACGAGCTGCTCTCGCAACTGCGGCGCGAATACGACTTGGCCGTGTTGCTCGTGTCGCACGACCTCGCCACGCTCGCGCGGTTTGCCGACCGTCTCGTTTTTCTCGATCGCCGCGTGGTCTGCGAGGGAACGCCGTCCGAAGTTTTGCACGATCCGCGTGTGCGCGAAGCTTTCAGTCTGGAGTCGTTCTCATGAGCGGCGCGTGGCTGGAGCCATGGCACCGTGCGGTGTCGCTGCTGCCGTTCGAGTGGACCGGCTACGAATTCATGCGGCTCGCCCTGCTGGCCGTGCTGCTGATCGGTCCGTTGCTCGGTGGCCTCGGCACGATCGTGGTGGCCAACCGTCTGGCCTTTTTCTCGGAAGCAATCGGGCACGCGGCTTTCACCGGCATCGCACTCGGCGTGATTCTGGGTTTGGCCAACCCGCTCTGGTCGATGGTTGGGTTTGCGTTGCTCCTGACGTTGGCGATCACGTGGATGCGTCGCCGCGGAGGTTTGTCGTCGGATACCGCCATCGGTCTCGTCATGGCGTTCACCGTTTCGCTCGGCATTGTGATTTTGTCCAAAGGCGGCAGCTTCTCGCGCTACACGAATTTCCTGATCGGCGACATGCTCGGCATCAATGCCGGCGATCTGGCCGGTCTGGCGGTGTTGGCCGGGTTGGTCGGCGTCATCTTCCTCTTTTTCTTCAACCGTCTGCTGCTGGCCAGCGTGAGTCCGGCGCTGGCGCGCAGCCGCGTTCGCCAGCCGGGCGCGGCTGAGTTGGCCTTCGCCGCCACGCTGGCCGTCGTGGTCACATTCAGCCTGCCGTGGATCGGCATCCTTGTGATCAATGCCCTGCTGATCCTGCCCGCCGCCGCCGCGCGTAATATGGCGAGGAACACGGCGCAGTTTTTCGGATGGTCCGTCGCCATCGCGCTGCTGGCGGGAGTGATCGGTCTTATCGTTTCGTTTTATGCCTCGACGGCAACCGG
>JBILDG010000057.1:0-8990 GCA_044352715.1 Chthoniobacterales bacterium
AACGATCAGGGATACACCGATCACCAAGCCAACGGTTCGCAGGGAAAAATCGTAAATCATGATTTCTTCGCGCGGGCGGCTTGCGCATTTTCCCAAGTAAGGATGCCGCCGGGAACGTTGCGCGCATCGTAACCGTGCTGACGAAGAAATCGCACGGCATAGTACCCACGCTGACCGACTCGGCAGTAGGCGAGAATCGGGCGGTCTTGCGGCAACGCCGAGGGATCGCGCCGCAAAGCAGGCAAGGGGATATTGACCGAGCCAGGCACATGGCTTTCGGCGAATTCGTCCTCGTCACGCACATCGAGCAAATAAGCATTCTCAGGCACGGCATCCCAGTTTACGACCGGCATGTTTTTCTCACGGGCATTGGAGGCGACCATGCCTGCGAAGTTCACGGGATCTTTGGCCGCCCCGAACTGCGGGGCGTAGCACAGTTCGGCTTCGGCCAAGTCATGGACGGTGCCGTCTTTTTGCAGGAAGGCCGAGATTACGTCGATGCGCCGGGCAATGTCCTCTTCGCCGACAGCTTGCGCGCCGAGGAGGCGTCCGTCGGCGGGGCGGAAAAGTATCTTCAAATGCATCTGCTTGGCCCCGGGGTAGTAACCGACATGGTTCATCGGATGCAGATAAACTTTTTCGTAATCAGTAATGCCGGCGCGCCGCAATGCCGACTCACCGCACCCTGTTCCCGCTGCGGCGAGACCAAAAACGCCGATGATCGAGGTTCCTTGCACCCCGCGAAACACGGACTGCCGACCGGCGATGTTGTCGGCCGCGACGCGCCCCTGGCGGTTGGCCGGACCGGCCAAGGCAAGCAGTTGAGGTTGCCCAGTGACGATATTGCGCACTTGGACAGCATCACCGACGGCCCAAATGTGCGGGTCGCTCGTGCGCATGTGTTCATCAACCTCAATGCCTCCCGTTGTGCCGATCTTCAATCCGGCCTCGCGAGCCAGGGCTGTTTCGGGACGAACCCCCAAGCCAAGAATGACCAAGTCACCTCGGTGCCGCGTTCCGTTCTTGGTCAGCACATCAAGTGCTCCAGCGGAAGATTGTTCAAAACCGGCCACGGCATCACCCAAGGCGAAATGGCACCCATGCTCTTCGAGGCGTTTTTGCAGTGGCCATGCCATCTCTGGGTCGAGGTTTGGCATGATCTGGGGAAGCATTTCCACAAGAGTGACTTTGAGTCCGCGGTGGAGAAGATTTTCCGCCATTTCCACCCCGATGAAACCGCCGCCAACCACTACAGCCGATTGGGCGTGGCGTTCGCTGATCCAGCGGCGGATGCAATCGGCGTCTGGAATGGTGCGGACTTGAAAAATGCCCGGAGATTCGATGCCCGGCAGCGGTGGACGAATGGGAGCGGCACCAGGTGAAAGCACCAAGGCATCGTAGGACATGAGGGATTCATTGCCTGTTTGCGTGTGGCGGACTGCAACGGTGCGGCGGGCGGCATCAACGTTGACAGCTTCATGATGTACGTGAACGTCGATGCGGAAGCGATCGCGGAACAGGCCGGCATTGGCGAGGACGAGTTTACCCTGCTCGGTAATGACATTGCCGACGTAGTAGGGCAGCCCACAGTTGGCGAACGACACATAGGGACCACGCTCCAAAATGGTGATCTCGCATGTTTCGTCCAAGCGGCGGAGACGCGCGGCGCAGGAAGCGCCTCCGGCCACTCCGCCGATGATCAGAACTTTTTTGGCCATAATTTTCAGATTTTCGATTGATGAACCGCCTCGGCAAGGGGAGATACAAAGTCAGCAATGAGGCGCGGCAAATCGTGACTCTTTCCGTGTTCGGCAATGCGTCGGACGATTGCGCTCCCGACGACGGCGGCATCGGCGTAACGGGCGACTTCCGCTGCTTGCGTCGGCGTCGAAATACCAAAGCCCACGGCCACCGGAAGGTCTGTGTGCTTTTTGATCTCCGTCACTTGTGCAGCGATGGAATCGGAAAGTGCTGCCTGCTCGCCGGTGACGCCTTCGCGAGATACGTAATAGATGAATCCGTCTGCCGCCTGGGCGATTCGCTCCATGCGCGCGGGCGGGGTGGTGGGCGCGATGAGACGGATAGATTTCAAGCGGTGACGGTCGGCCAACTCGCGGTTGGCGTCGATTTCCTCGGGCGGCAGATCAAGGATCAAAATACCGTCGGCCCCGGCGGCAGCCGCTTCCTCGTGGAATTTTTCAAATCCGTGGACATAGAGCGGATTGAGGTAGGTAAAAAGAACCAACGGTATCTGTGACTTGTCGCGGATACTTCGAATGGTCTCGAGGAGTTTGTCCAGCGTGGCCCCGGCATCGAGGGCGCGTTGCGCAGCCATTTGATTGACGACGCCGTCGGCTAACGGATCAGAAAACGGAACTCCCAACTCGACGATGTCGGCTCCGGCAGCTTCCAGTGCCAAGACTAAGGATTCCGTAGCGGCCAGATCGGGATCGCCTGCCGTGATGTAAGCAATAAAGCCCGGCCGGTTGGCCGAGCGCAGGCGGGCGAAACATTCGTCGATACGGTTGGGCATCTAAGGAGTTTTTTAGTCGGTTGATGGTAAAGTTCCAAGATTTTGCACAAGGCGAGGCAGGGGAATTCTGATAGGCGTGCTGACTGGATGGTAGAGATTTCCGAAAAGATGCTTGCGGCGGCTGCTACTTGGCCGGTGGTGCATGAGGCAAAAAAACTGCACAACGGCGGTCGGGTTTTGCGTTCGTCCTACGAGCCGCCGTTGCTGCGAGGTGTGGTGCGGGAGGGTACCCGAACGTATCCTGCAGGGCTGAAAATTCTTTCAGCGGCACAGGTTGAAAATCTTTGCTCCTGCAAGCTGGCGCGAGCCCAAGGCAAGATCTGCGCACATTCGGTAGCGGTCGCTTTGCAAGTCTTACACGGACCGCCGGTGCTAAAGGTTGCCACGCCAAAGGCATGCAAGAATGAGGCGCCTCGGACGACGGCAGGACCGGAGGTAACCATTGAGGGATCACTCGAAGGGGTGGAGGCGTTGGTTGCTTCCGACAACCAAGAGACTGCAAGCGAGGCATCATCACACTTGATGTCAGCCGGGTTCGCTCAATCCCGAGGCAGGCTGACGCTTACGGGGCGCGATGCCGTGCTGCGTTTTTTGGCGGATCATTTGACGACCTTGCCCAAAAATTGGCACGTCAAATTCGGCGAGCGTTTTGCCGGCCACTGCCAACCAGTGCAACGCGTGGAATTGCGCGGAAAACTTCTGCAGGCACCGGAAAGCGGGTGGCTTCGTCTTCACTGCGAGGCGGAAGCCAATGGTGTCGGAATTCCTTGGGAGGACCTGCAGCGCGCTGTCGCCTCGGGAGCGCCGGCCATCGCGCTGGCGAATGGCAAACTGGCCTTGCTCGACAGTCGCATCTGGAAAGATCTCGACGAAACCTTGCGTGATAGCGACGTGTACAGCGAGGGGAGGCAAAATTGGATGGTGCCGCAGCGCTATGCGGATTTTGTCCGCGCAAGCTTGTCAGAGTGGAGTGGTGAGGAGCTGCCAGCTATGCCCCAAAAGCAAATTGCGCTTAGGCAACTTGGGGACGTGTTGCGGACATACCAAGCCGAGGGTGTTTATTGGCTCGCCGAACGCGCGGAATCCGTGGGGGGCGCAATTTTGGCTGATGACATGGGGTTGGGCAAAACCGTCCAAGCGATCGCGGTCCTGCAGCATGTCGGCGGTCCAGCGTTGGTCGTGTGCCCGGCATCGCTGGTGTTTAACTGGTGCGCCGAAGTGCAAAAATTTTGGCCGGAGGCAAGGGTGCTTGCGTGGTCCGGGGCGGAGAGGGCTGCCAAACGTAATCTTTTGGCTTCCGTTGACTTGGTGGTCACAAACTACGCCTTGTTGCGGAGCGATGCCGCCGAGCTCTCTCCCATCGTGTGGAGCGCTGCCATTCTCGACGAAGCGCAGCACATCAAAAATCCGGAAAGTCAGAATGCGGAAACGGCAAAAAAATTGCAGGCCGGATTCAGGTTGGCCCTGACCGGAACGCCGCTTGAAAACTCTTTGAATGATTTGTGGTCGCTCGGAGATTTTGTCGCTCCAGGTTATCTAGGGACGGCAGCGCATTTTCGCGAGACGTATGCCAAGCCGATTGGTCAAGCCAATGACCGCGACGCCATGAGAAGATTGAAGCGGAAATTACGTCCATTGATTTTGCGGCGAACCAAGAACGAGGTTCTTGGGGAATTGCCGCCAAAGGTGGAAATCAAAGCGTATTGCGAAATGGGCGAGGAACAGAGGTCGCTTTATACGCAAATTCAAAGGGATGGCTGGCAGAATGTGGAGACGCATGACCCGGAAAAGCAGGGCCAAGCACGCCGAATCGCCATGCTCACTTTGCTCCTGCGTTTGCGTCAGGTTTGTTGTGATCCAGCCTTGCTGCCGGAGTTGAAGCCGGGACGTATTCCTTCTGCAAAGGTGGAGTTGTTGCGGGAACTGCTTGAGGAGTCGATTGATGCGGGGCGGCGAACGTTGGTTTTCAGTCAGTTCAGCCGAATGCTCAGAACGCTCGAGTCGATGGCCGAAAGTTGGGGCCTCAAAAGCTGCTACCTTGACGGAGCTACCAAAGACCGGAAATCTGTAGTCGATCGCTTCAAGAGTCAGCAAAACATTCCGGTGTTTTTTATCAGCCTCAAGGCTGGAGGTGTCGGGTTAAACCTCACCGAGGCGGACCATGTGATTCATTTTGACCCGTGGTGGAATCCAGCGGCTGAGGATCAAGCCACGGACCGCGTTCACCGTATTGGTCAAAAAAACAGCGTCCTAAGCCAAAAGTTGATTGTCACAAACTCGGTTGAGGAAAAAATCATTCATCTTCAAGACTACAAAAGGGCTCAAATTTCAGATTTTTTGGATAGCGAGAATGCGGCAGATATTGCGCTAACTGATATTTGTGTGACGGACCAAGAACTGGAATCTCTCGTGCGGCCTGAGTCGGTGTTGTGAATAATTCAGGTCGTTCCAAGAGTGCCTGCATTTTTGTCACATTTGCACACAAGTTATTCACACCATTCATAATTCCCTCATGATCAGTGAATAGATAATATGTATACACAATATATGTCATGTATAGTTACGATCGTATAGTTAAAAAAAAGAACTAAAGGATTCTACCCTGCGCCATAAGAAGAGCGACATACTCATCGACGGCCTCAGTCCATCCCCTCAGATCATGACCGAGGAGTTTCTCGATTTTTCGGCAGGTCATAGCGCTGTAAACTGGTCTTTGCGCCACCATGGCCTTGATGTCGATAAGCTTAAGATGTACGACGTTCTGGGGTTTGATAGTTGCACCTTGACGTATGGCTGACTCAATCGCGTATTGCGCCCATTCCTGCCATGAGCAAATACCGGCATTGCAGACATGGTAAACCCCACCCGGCACATCATCTTCAAAAAAGACCGCCAATGCCTTGGCCACATCTTTGGTGTAGGTGGGCGATGAATATTTGTCAGAGACCGCGCTAACCTGCCCCCCTCGTGCTGCAGTTTGGAGCGCTTTGTCCAAGAAACTGTCACGGTCAGGTCCAAAAACCCAGGCGACTCGAACAACCGCATGGCAACACGCATCCTCCAAGACCAATAGTTCGCCGCGCTTTTTCGTTTCTCCATACCATGAAACAGGGGTCGCCATGTCGTTTTCCTGGTAGGGACGATCAACTTGCCCCGAGAAAACATAATCCGTGCTGATATGGATCAAACGAGCGCCGCTTGCCGAGGCGGCTTGAGCGATCGCCTGTGGTGCTTTCGCATTAACCTGCAGCGCAAGGTCGCGTTCCGCTTCGCATAGGTCGACATTTGTCATGGCCGCACAATTGATGACCAAGTGCGCCTCGGATCGCCGTATAATTTCCGCCACGGTCTCGGGCTTTTGCAAGTCGGCTTCCGACCGTCCGAGCGACGTTACGTTGAAGGAATCTTTGTAGGCGCGGGTTAAAGCAGCCCCCAACCGGCCTCCACCGCCGAGTATCACCACGTTGCGTTTGTCCATGTTGCCTTAAAAGCTAAGCGGCTTTTCGATTCAGACCAAGCGCCGCGTCTTGCACGCGCTATGCCGATAACCCGCCGATGAGATACGACGTGATCTCTTTTTCGAGTAAATCGAACTGCCGGCTTGATGCCGAAGATTGCATAAACCAGTCCATGCAATTGGCCATCAATCTCAATCCCAGAACTGAGGAAAAAGCGCAGAAAAATCTAGCATGAATCTGCTGCGTGGAAAGTTTGGGTAGCGAGCGTTTGAGTTCCTCGTGATAGCACTCGATAACGTCTTTGTAAAAAATCTGATGGATTTGCGAGAAGCGCTTATGATCGTCAATGAGCATTTGCGCCACGAGGCGGACCAGGATGGTGCGGCTTTTTTTGTTTTGTCGAAGCGCCACAAAAACAGGGTCGACTAATGCCGTCACCAAATCGGAAGCCGGAATCGGCTGGCGTCCGTGTTTTTTACGAAGGTCAGCCAGGCGCTGAATGCGGTGGGAATTGATCGGAGTCAGCCGTCGCTCGGCCAGAGCAAGAACAAGTTTGTCTTTGGATCCAAAATGATAATTCACGGCGGCCAAATTGACATTCGCCATGAGTGTCACGTCCCGAAGAGACATGCCATGAAAGCCTTGGGCGGCATAGATGCACTCGGCCGCCTCAAGAATTCTCTCGCGTGTTGTTTCCGAGTTCTTTTTAGGCATAAGCCCCTCGCTTACATATTCATCGGAGACTTTTCGCTGCGCAGCGTCAACCAACAACTTTCAGCGGTTGCAGAAATTATTTCGCAGTTACTGTACGCAGGCTTAATCTTGCCAAATTCATGCACACAGACGGCCATCCCGACATTGCCGCTTTACGGCGCGAGTATACCCGAGCCGGCCTCCGGCGGACGAATCTTGATCCGGATCCTGTGGTCCAGTTTCGGCAGTGGTTCAAGGAGGCGCGCGAGGCAGGACTGATTGAACCCAATGCCATGGTGCTGGCGACGACAGACAGCAAGCGCACGAGTTCACGGACGGTTCTTCTGAAAGCTTTCGACGAGCGGGGGTTTGTGTTCTTCACCAATTACGAAAGCCGGAAATCGCAGGAAATTTCGATCAACCCCAATGTCAGCTTGCTGTTCCCATGGTATCCACTCGAGCGTCAGGTCGGTGTTCTTGGTTTTGCGGAACGCATCTCGACCGCGGAATCTCTCGCCTATTTTGCATCCCGTCCCCATGGCAGCCGCGTCGGAGCTTGGGTCTCCCAGCAGAGCTCCGTCATTAACTCCCGACGTCTTCTCGAAATGAAATGGGAAGAAATGAAGCGCAAGTTTTCCCAAGGTGATGTTCCCCTGCCCTCTTTTTGGGGCGGCTTCAGAGTGGTGCCTTTGGAGATTGAGTTCTGGCAGGGGCGTGAAAACCGTCTGCATGATCGCTTCCGTTACCTGCGGGACGAGTCAAAGTGGTGTATCGAGCGCCTCTCTCCCTGAACGTACATCTCGACGCCCCCAAACTGTATCGTTAAAAACTTAGTCTTTTATTTTATGGCTAAAAGCAAACCACCTACCGGCAACATGGTCATCGCGCAAAGCGGCGGTCCCACCATGGTCATCAACCAGAGCCTCATTGGAGCAATTATCGAAGCCAAAAAGCACAAACAAGTCAGAGGCATCTATGGCTCGCTCCACGGTATCGCCGGAATTCTCGGTGAAAACTTCATCGACTTGCGCAAGGAAGATGCGTCAACACTCGAGAGAATCGCCCAAACCCCTTCATCCGCTCTTGGATCCGTGCGCAAAAAGCCCACGCCCGCAGACTGCCAAGCCATTTTTAAAGTCCTCCAAAAATACGACGTCCGATACTTCTTTTACATAGGCGGAAATGACACGGCTGAAACCACACATATCATCAACGAAGCGGCCCGGGCCGCCCGCCACGAAATTCGCTGCTTCCATATCCCCAAAACAATCGACAACGACTTGCGGGAGAATGACCACACACCGGGATTTGCCAGCGGCGCTCGCTTTGTCGCCGAGGCATTCATGGGTGACAACTTAGACAATCGCGCCCTGCCGGGAGTTAAGATCAATATCATCATGGGACGTCATGCCGGCTTTCTGACCGGTGCCGCAGCTTTGGCTCGAGTGTATCCAGATGATGGTCCGCACCTCATTTATTTGCCTGAGCGGCCATTCGACGAAACCAAATTCGCGAAAGACGTAGAGGCCGTTTACAAAAAACTTGGACGCTGCGTGGTGGCTGTCTCCGAAGGGATTTGCGATAAAAAAGGAACACCCATAGCGGCTAAACTCAGCAAGGAAGTCGATTCGCACGGCAACGTGCAACTGAGCGGTTCCGGAGCACTCGGCGACCTATTGGCAGACATCATCAAGTCCAAGACCAAAATCTCGCGTGTTCGAGCCGACACCTTCGGCTATCTGCAGCGCTCATTTCCGGGTATCGCATCTTTGGCCGACTCAACCGAAGCTCGGGAAGTTGGCAAGTTGGCACTGCGTCATGCGGTGGCAGGTTTGAAGCAGAGTGGTTCAGTCACCATCGGTCGCAAAGCGGGCAAAAAATACGCGCCGGCTTACGGATTGGTGGAACTGCGCAAAGTTGCCAAAGAAACCCGACACATGCCGAATAAGTTTATCAACAAAGCGGGCAATGATGTGACGGCGGCTTTTGTTGATTACGTACGCCCACTCGTCGGCAAGTTGCCTGAAATCGGACGATTCAAAGCCGTCCGCGTTAAGAAAAAATAGGCTTGGGCGATAAATTCGATCAGCTACGCCGCCACTGCGTTCTAAGCAGTCGCGGCATGCTTTTCGAGTAATTCCAAAGGAACGATCTCCAAGGCGGCTTCGTTGGTGGATTCCAGAACCACTTGGGGAGCTTTCCCCGCTTCGCAGGCCTCGAGCCATCGCCCAGCGCAGAGGCACCACCGATCACCCGGCTTGAGTCCCGGAAAATCGAATTGCGGATGAGGAGTCAAAAGATCATTC
>JBILDG010000289.1:0-2603 GCA_044352715.1 Chthoniobacterales bacterium
ATGCCGGTGCATGCCGGAACGATGGATGAAATCACCGGCTTGGCCCGCCGCCGGGACATCCTCCACAGCATCGCCACCGGTCACGGCGAGCGCACAATCAAACAACTCCAACAACCCGTTTCCTTCGTCCCGGAAATGGCCACCGCCGCCAGCGCCCTGCAAACACTCCTCACGGCCAACCAGCAACTCGCAGCCGTCGTGGACGAATATGGCGGCTTTGTCGGTGTCGTCTCGATCGAAGATATCGTCGAGCACCTGATTGGCCGGGAAATCTACGAGAAAGATGATGTCGCCGTGGACATGCGCGCGCTTGCGCGCCGCCGCGGGCGACTACGCCACCGGAACCCCGATTTGCCCGTCGCCCAAAAACCATGAAACCATTATACGCTCTCCTCTTGCTTGCCGCCGCACCGGCGTTCGCGGTGAACTCAAATGACAAGACGCCTGCACTCACCGTAAGTGGACGCGGCGAGGTGCGCGTTGAGAACACCGTCGCTGTCGTGCAACTCGGCTTCGAGGCCGCCGGACCCGACAACGCCGAGGTCCGAGCCGATGTTTCCCAACGCTCCGCTGCAGTCGTCGCCGCACTCAAAGAGGAGAAGATCGAACGTCTGCAAACCACAGCCATCAACATCCGCCCGCAGTTTGATTACGGGCAACCCTCCGCAAACACCAAACGCCAAGCACCCAAAATCACCGGCTACGTCGGGCAAGTGACCGTCAGTTTCTCCGCACCCGTCGAGGAGGCCGGACAAATCATCTCGTCGGCCCTCGCGCGCGGGGCCAACTCGGTAGCCAATATGTCCACTGAGCCCACGACCGACGCCCGTCGCGCGGCCGAAGATGAAGCGCTCCAACTCGCCGCCAAGGACGCTGAGGACCAAGCCAAGGCCCTTTTATCCGCGCTCAAGCTGGAGTGGGTCGGCATTCTTTCGATCAACGCCACCGGTCAACAACCGGAACCGGGCCCCATGCCGCGCATGATGATGGCAGACGCGGCAATGTCTGCCTCACCCAACCTCGGCGTCGAGGGCGGCGAAACTGTCATCATCCGCGAAGTCACGATGCAGGTCGGATTTCGCGACAAGTGACCCTCCCCCGCATCCGCAGGAATTCATCGTTGTAACCATGATGGCAAAACGCCCGGCATAATTCCGAAAACCCATTCCGCCACGGTGAAAACCACCAACGGAATCAGCACAACAAAAAGCAGGTTCACGAAAATGCCCACCCTCGCCATGCGGGGCAACGGCACCAATCCACTGGCGAAAACGATAGCGTTCGGAGGAGTGCCGACCGGCAGCATGAACGCACAGCTTGCCGCCATCACCGCCGGCAATACGAGCAGCAGAGGATTTTGCCCCATTCCGACCGCGACCGACGCCACCACCGGCAAAAAAGTCGCCGTCGTCGCTGTATTACTGGTCAGCTCGGTCAGAAACAGAATTGATAGAGTCACCAACACAACAACGAGAACTATCGGCAGTCCTTGCCAGGCAGCCGTCAGGGCACCGAGCCAAGCAGCCAAACCCGTCTTGTCCACCATTTCGGCCATGCTCAGACCACCGCCGAGCAAAATGAGCACCCCGAACGGCAAATCCCGCAGATCATGTCGGGAAAGCACAAACTCACCCCGACGCCAACTCACCGGTATCAAAAAAAGCGCCACTCCTGACGCCATCGCAATTCCGGCATCGGATAAACCCGGTAGCCACGGCTTGAGCAACGGTTGAGCTATCCACAACACCGCGGCGGCGCAGAACACCACAGCCACCGAAATCTCGCCACGCGACCACTTGCCGAGCTTCGCCAACTCCCCCCGCACCACAGTCTGCAACCCGGACACCTCCAGCCGCCGATCCGTCAGGCACATCCGCACAAGAATGGCGTGCGTCAACACCACCCCAATAACCACCAGAGGGACCCCCACCATCATCCATTGCCCGAAACCGATTTGTAAACCGTAGGTCTCCCGCAAAAAACCTGCCATGAAAGCATTCGGAGCCGTGCCGATCAGCGTTCCCATACCGCCGACACTCGAAGCGTAGGCGACACTAAGCATCAGGGCCAGACCGACACCTTCCTGCGCCTTCTTGTCGTGCGGCAAATGATCGCGGAACAAAGCCGCCACCGAGATCGCCATCGGCAGCATCATCACCGCGGTGGCGCTGTTGTTGATCCACATGCTGACAAAAGCCGTGGCCGCCATGAAACCCGCCACCACGCGACTCACCCGTGAACCGGTCAGCCCGATGATGCCGAAAGCCACCCGTTCATGCAGTCGCCAGCGCTGCAAGCCGAGCGCGAGAATGAAGCCACCCAAGAACAAGTAAATCACCGGGTTGGCATATGGTGCGGCGGCGTCCTTCATCGACGCCACACCGAGCAACGGGAAGAGAACCAACGGCAACATCGCCGTCGCCGGGATTGGAATTGCCTCCGTCATCCACAGAACCGCCATTGCCCCCACCACCCCTGCCGTCCGCCAAGCCGCCAGCCCCATGCCGGACGGCGGATCGGTTACGAGCACCAATACCAACAGCAACGGCGCCACCACCAGTCCCACCCGCCCCGCTCGGCTGATCTCGATCTCCCGCATCGCC
>JBILDG010000058.1:0-8943 GCA_044352715.1 Chthoniobacterales bacterium
CGGAGTTCCTGATGGCGGAGGACTTAGGCCGCAAGGTCGTGGAAAAAGGGTTCATGGTCATCACCGGAGGCGGCGACGGCATCATGGGAGCAGCCCAAAAAGGAGCAGGCCGCGAGAACAGCTTTGGCTTGAACATTCGATTGCCTTTCGAGCAGCGCGCCAACGAAACGATTCACGGCGACAAAAAGCTCATCAATTTCAACTACTTCTTCACGCGCAAGTTGAACTTTGTGAAGGAAACCGACGCTTTTGTTCTTTTTCCCGGGGGGTTCGGCACACAGGACGAGGGGTTTGAATGCCTCACCTTGATGCAGACGGGCAAGGCGTTGATCACGCCACTCGTCTTGCTGGACACGCCTGACGGACGTTACTGGGAGACGTGGGAATTTTTCATCAAAAACGACCTGCTGCGGATGAAGCTAGTCTCGCACTCGGACTTTCATTTTTTCAAAATTTGCCATGACTGCGACGAGGCGATCGATCACATCGTCCAGTTCTACAAAGTCTTCGAGTCATACCGATGGGTTCGGGAAAAAATGGTGATCCGACTCAAGCATAGCCTCACACCTGAAAGTGTTGTAGCGCTGAACAAGCAATTCGAGAGCATTTTGGTTAAAGGACATATCGAGCAGACAACCGCATTGCCCGAGGAGAAAGACGAGACAGACATCGCCCACTTGCCACGTCTGGTGCTGACGCCGAAAAAGACGGAATTCGGCATGCTGCGACTGCTGATTGATACGATCAACAATTCTGCCATCGAGAGCGAGACGGCCACTCGCGTCGCGGCATCTTCCTGATCCCATGAGCGCAGACACCAGAGTTTCTATCTATGACACGACCCTGCGCGACGGAACGCAGGGCACCGGCATTTCTTTCAGCGTGCAAGACAAGCTTCGTGTGGCCGAGCGGTTGGACGAGTTTGGGGTGCATTACATCGAAGGTGGTTGGCCCGGATCGAATCCCAAGGATGCGGCTTTCTTTGAGGAGGCGGCCAAGCGCCCTTGGAAAAATGCCAAGATCGCGGCTTTCGGAATGACCCGGCGTGGCGGGGTGAAGGTGGAGGATGACGCCCAAGTGCAGCAGTTGCTCGCGGCAGAAACGCCGGTGGTGACGGTTGTCGGAAAAACTTGGCTTCTCCACGTCACCGAAGTTTTCGGAGTCACGGCGGAGGAGAATCTGTCCATGATCCGTGACACGGTGGCTCACCTGAAAAACCATGGACGCCGCGTGTTTTATGACGCCGAGCATTTTTTCGACAGTTACCGTGAAGAGCCGGACTACTCGCTGGCGACCATCCAAGCCGCCGCGGAAGCGGGTGCGGAAATTATCGTCTTATGCGACACGAATGGCGGTAGTTTGCCGGAATTTGTCGCTGCCGCCACAAAAGCTGCGGCTGCGTCGGTGAAGTGTCCGGTTGGCGCACACACGCACAATGATTGCGGACTCGGCGTGGCGAACGCTTTAGCTGCCGTCGAGGCTGGCGCGGTGCAGGTCCAAGGCACGATGAACGGTTACGGCGAGCGCGTCGGAAACTGCAATCTCACGACTCTTCTGCCCGTCCTCCAGCTCAAGATGGGTATGCCACTGGTTGCCGACATGGAGCGCCTCACCGAACTCTCGCGCTTTGTCGATGAGGTGGCCAATGTGCCGCATGATATCCGCGCCCCTTTCGTAGGAGCGGCAGCTTTCACCCACAAAGGCGGGCTCCATGTCCACGCGGTGCAAAAACTGGCCCGCACTTATGAGCATATTGATCCGAGTTTGGTCGGCAATGAACGGATCGTCACAATTTCCGATTTATCCGGACAATCGAACGTCCTCGTGAAGGCCGAGTCGATGGGATTCAAATTCGCCAAAGGATCGCCTGAGGTTGTGAAGATTCTCCAGGAAGTGAAGCGTCTCGAGCATGAGGGCTATGAGTTTGAAGCCGCCGAGGCATCGTTCGGACTTTTGCTTCGCCGCTTGCTCGGGAAGCATCAGGCGCTCTTTGAGCTTGATGAATACCATTGCGACTTCTTGCGTTCGGGGCGGGTCGGGGCCGATTGGAACAAGTGCGAGGCTACCGTGAAAATCCGGGTCAATGGAGAGTCTGCCCACACGGCCGGCGATGGCGACGGGCCAGTCAATGCTCTCGACGCTGCCCTTCGCAAAGCACTCAAACCTTTCTATCCTGTCATCGATGAGGTGCGGCTCGAAGATTACAAGGTCCGCATCATCAACGGCCGGCGTGGCACCGCGGCCCGGACGCGCGTTTTTATCTCGTCCACCGATGGAAAAGCAGAGTGGGGGACCGTCGGTGTCTCAGACAACATCATCGAGGCCAGTTGGCAGGCGCTGGTGGACAGCTTTGATTACGCCGTAATCCAATCGGGGCGGGAGTCGTAAAGATTTTAGCGCAGGGGATCGCCGAAGCGGTCGACGCGGAAGTCGCTGCGGCGGCTGGGTGTTTTGGAATCAGGCCGACTATTGCTTTTGCCCATTTCATCAACGACACGGGCTTGCAGTTGGAAGGTGTTGATCGGCACTTGCACGCGGCGGTTCCCGCCGGAGAGGTTGCGGCGTCCGAGGATAAATTCGTAAGGCCGGTAGTAGTTGCTGAGGTCTTTGCGGTAGGAGCCTTGGTTGATTCCGATGCGCAGATTTTTACGAATCTCGAAATGGAGGTGCGCGGTATACATTCCCCTGTTGGTGCCGATGCTGCCGAGCAGTTGTCCGCGGATCACTTGTTGTCCCTCCCGCACAAAAATCTGGTGTAAGTGCGTGTAGAGGGAGTCGGCGTAATTCCATTTGCCGCCTTCCCAGTAAACGTGGCGAACAATCACCGTCTTGCCCCATCCCATTCGCGCATCGCGGGCATAGACAACCAACCCATGTGCGGTGCTGTAAACCGGGGCGCCGAGGTCGGTATTACCACCCCCATTTCCGTTCCAGTCATCACCCATGTGGCGACCGATGATCAATCCTCGCGACCGGTAGTAGCCCTCGGCGTTTGGTTTACCCACCGGCATGTCGAATCCATCGGCACTACGCGTCGCGGAGTGTTTGACGCCAGGGGGTAGGCTGGCATCGTTCTGTGCCAAGACGCTCCCGAAAGAGAGGAGTAGCGCGAAAAGACTGCAAAACAAACGGCGCATGGCGGAACTGACAACTTTAAATGCCGCAAATGGTTCCCGCAAGCGTGACGGCTCGCGCAGCCGGGCCCGATTTTTTTGTGAAACGTTCCGAGGAGGAAAATAACACCATGCAAATGAAGCGCGCGGCTCCACATGATGCGGAGCGCATCAGACCTAGCAGGATGGCGAGATGGTGAAGTTTTTAAGCTTCGGCCGGTGGGATTTGAAAAGGCGGGGGCGGGGCTCCCGGGGGATTTTGCGCTGCCCTGACAACGGGAACAGGAAAACGCATGCGCATGTCCCCATCGAGGGAGATTTCCACGTGATGCACCCCGAATTTTTGAATCTGCACGCCGCCGAAAAAGTGAACATTGGTTGCGCTGCCTTCAATTTCCCGAAGTTCAAAATCGATGCTGGCCTCGGCGACCGGGTGATCGTCCGGATCCAGAAAGCGGGATACCTGCTGAAAACGTCCGATGCCTCCGCACCAACGCGACCAGAGGCAGAGCTTGAAAAATCCGACAGGCAGCTGTGGAACCGGAATGGCGCCGATCACACCGATGAGGCTTTGCCCTCCGCTGACTTCTGTGCGCACATCCTCGCAGAGAATCACAGACTGCAAATCGGGCATGATCGGGTCCATGACGGGAAATTACTGCAGCCAGAGGAGCCAGGCCGCCACGACCAGAGCAAGTAAGACGCGATACCATCCGAAGATTTCCATGCCATGGCTTTTAAGGTAACCGACCATCCATTTGACCGCGAGAACGGCTGAGAGCCATGCGGAGATAAAACCAACCAGCAGCGGTGTCGGACCATAGGTGGCCAACATTTCGGGCCCGTGTTTCAGCGCGTCATAAGCGGTCGCGGCAGTGAGCGTGATGACGCCGAGGAGAAAGCTCAACTCGACCGCAGCGGGCAAAGACAATCCGACCAATACTCCGCCGACAATGGTTATGAGGCTGCGACTCACGCCGGGCCACATGGCGATACATTGGGCGATGCCGACGATCAAAGCCATGCGCAAGGTCAGGTGGTCCAAATCCAGTCCGCTAGTAGAGGATTTGCCGCGGCGACGACGGTAGAACGAAACTGCAAGGATGGCCAACCCTCCAACCATCCATGCCGCCACCACGGGCCAGAGCCCCCATGTGTCGCCGCCGAACAAATACTTTTTGATGGTTTTCTCGAGAGCGAATCCCAGCACCGCAGCGGGTATGAACGCGGCCATAAGGTTGAGGGCCAAGTTGCGACCGATGGTGTCCCGACCGGCCATTCCAAGCATCATTTGCCCGACGCGCACACGGTAAAGACCCAGCACGGCAAGAATTGCCCCTGCCTGTATGCAAATGGCGAAAGCATCCGAAACAGAACTCGATGAAATACCCAGAATCCGCTGGGTGAGGAGAAGGTGGCCGGTGGAGCTGACCGGCAGATATTCGGTCAAACCCTCGACGAGACCCAAGACGAGGGCTTGAAAATTGTTCATGCGTTGGAGCCGTCGCCGGTTATGTGGAAGCTGTCGCTTCCCGGAGCAGAGGCTTTAAATTGCTTGCTCGCCAGTCTCCTCGGTGCGGATGCGAATGGCATCATCGATCGGCAAAACGAAAACCTTGCCATCACCAATTTTTCCGGTTTTGGCCGAGCGAACGATGGCTTCGGTAGCGCGGGCCACGTTGTCGTCGGCCACCACGACTTCGACTTTCACTTTGGGAAGAAAATCCACGGTGTATTCGCTGCCACGATAGATTTCGGTGTGGCCTTTCTGGCGTCCGAAACCTTTGACTTCCGTGACTGTCATGCCCTCGATGCCGATTTCGGCGAGCGCCTCTTTGACATGCTCCATTTTGAAGGGTTTAATGATGGCTTCGATTTTCTTCATGACATGCGCGTTGTAATGCACTGCCTACGGAATGCAAGCTTGGAAAGCCGTTGCGCAAGCCGGATGCGGAGGCGGGAGTTCGCACGGCAATGAGTATCATGAGGTTGCGCCGTTCGCGGATTCGCGGTTGGCTGAAGAAGGTGCCGCGTCGACGGCATTTGCATGGTTCCTGGCTGCATCGATTGCTGGGAGATCGGATTTTTTCACCGGATCTGTGGAAGCCCAGCGCCAATCGCGTGGCGGCGGGCGTGGCCAATGGTTTTTTTTGGGCGATGATGCCGATCCCGTTTCAAATGCTCCCCTCGGGCATATCGGCTTACGCGTTCCGTTTCAATGTGCCGGCGGCGATCACAGTCGTCTGGATCACGAATCCGGTGACTTGGCCGGTGATCCTCTATTGGCAATACCGCCTCGGCGCGTGGGTTTTGAGCGTCGAGCCGGAGCCAGTAAAATCGATGGAAACCATGTTGGCCATGCTGGCCAATGTGCCGTTGCCCTTGATGCTCGGATGCTTGATAAGTGGGGCAGTCATCGCTCCGGTGAGTTACATAATGGTCATGTTTCTATGGCGCACAGTGGCCGAGCGTTGGTGGCGCAGCCATGCCCGCCCGCGAATCAAGAAGGAGGCTCAGGCATGAGCTTCTCAGGGGAGGCCGATACAACGCAGGTGTCTTGTCGTTTTGTGCGCGGCCACAACGCCCTTATTTGCGGGGCTGATTTCGGCCCGATGTTCATGGATTGTTATCTCCACCTCGGGCAAACCGGCATCGTTTTGGCTGATGGCGCGGACGAAAAACTCAAGTTGCTCTTGGCGGCCGTGACTCTCCATGCCGCGGCGCGTCCCCATGCCGAGACCATTGCTTGGACGCTGCATCTGGAAAGCGAGCAGATGAATCTTTTTGCCGTGGCGGAAAATCCCACGGGACATGTCACCGGTCAGGTTTTCTCGGAGAATGTGCGTTCTACCGGTGGCAATGTGCTTCACGCGGAAACTGCTGCGCCCAATATTGATCGCCGCCGGAGTTTGGTCGAGTTCTCTGGCAACGATGTCCTGCGTGCCGCCGAGATTTACTACCAGCAAAGCGAGCAACGCCCCGCCCGCTACTTTGATCTGGGAGGGGACACCTTCGCCTTGTTGGTGGCTCAACCAGACTGCGACCTGCCGTGGTTGGAAGCTGTCGGCATGGATGAGGTGGGAGCTTTGTTTACCGATGAGACGCGGCCCCCGCTCGAGATGAGGCAATATCGATTTGCTTGCGGTTGCACGCCGGAGCGGATCGCCGGGGCGATCGGGCCGGCTTTGCAGGGAGGGTTGGACGAGGTTTTTGGTTTAGAGAAACACATCCGTGTAACGTGCCCGCGCTGCGGGGCCCGTCATGAGATCCCGCGGGAACTGTTCGACGCGGGGCCTGAAACAGAGTAGTTTTTCATTTTAGTTCCCCGGTATGGAGTCAACCCTATCGCTCGAAAACACCGACCCTCTTTGGTTCTGTCTCAAGACGCAGCCCAAGCACGAAAAAATCGCGGCGGGCTTCTTGCGTACCCGTCTCGGGCTTGAGGTTTTCAGCCCCGTCCTGCGCTTCCAACGCGCCACGCTGGCAGGACGCAAGTGGTTTGAGGAGGCCTTGTTTCCCGGATATATCTTCGCCCGTTTTCCCTACACCACGCACTACCGGCTCGTGGCCTCGTCGATGGGAGTGACCAAGATCGTCGGCTTCGGAGGTCAACCGTCGGTGGTTGATGAGAACGTGGTTGCCGGCTTGCGCGAATTTGTCCATGACAACGAGGTCATCGAAGTCGCTCCAGAGATTGTCGCCGGCGAAGAGGTGACTGTTTTGGATGGGCCCTTTAAAGGCTTGCGTGCTGTGGTTACCCGCATCATGCCGGCCAAAGAACGCGTGGCGGTGCTGCTCGATTTGCTCGGCACCCAGCGCGAAGTCGAAGTAACCATGAATCGCGTCATTCCCGGCAAGGTTCACCCCTTGGCCGGGCGCGGTCATCCCTGAAAAGAGAAGAAACTTATCGCGAGACCTACACCACTCGCACTGGCTGGCCGGGAGTCCCACTCCTCGACCAAGTGCGGCAGCTTGTCCGGATTCCGTCCATGATCTTCGACGACGCAGCCCCGCCGCCACCCAACCCGGGCCCCGGATCCACCCGCCGCCGTCGCCGCCGATCTTCCTCGTCCTCCGGCGAAGAGGGGTCCTCCGGTCGCCGCCGCCGCCGCACGGGCGGCTCGAACTTTCGCGAAGCTTCACGCCTTGATCGACCTGTGCATGTGCACCGCGACCGCAACAACATCGCGTGGCTCTGGGTGCTCGGCTTGCTGGTAGTCGCCGTCCTCGGTTTCGCGTGGTATCTGCAGCAAGAGCGCAGCGCGCCCTACCAGTTGTCCGGCGAGGCCCCCAGCAGCCGCCTCCTGCCCTTCATCGATCCGATTCTAGCCCCGCTCGAAACCGGCGCGACCGGCTACAGCCCGGAAAGCCTCGCCGAATTACAGTCCGCCTTCCGCGCCGAACGGGAAAAGGTCAATCTCGACGACGAAGAAATCTACGCCACCGCCGCGACCATCGCGCAAATCCTCGAAGAAGCCCTCGCCGACCGCGACCGCCACTTGGAGCGCCTAGTCAAGCTCGGTTCCCCGGTCCAAGGCGTGACGCCCGACCCGCAAACCCGCACCGATCTCTCCGAAAGCGAACGCCGTCACCTCGAACTCGCCGTCGCTATTAGCTGGCAACGCAACTCCGTTACTTATCGCAACCGCATCGAGGAACTCTGGGCCCGCTTGCTTCGTGGGGAATACGGGCGTTTCAAAAGCTAGTACTCAGAACCCGATCCTTTTATTTGATGAAAAATAAAATACCAAAATTTCTCAATTCACCGCCGGCTGTTTTGACGGCTTTTTTGGTTATACTGCTCGGAATTTTGGCTTCTGGATGGTTGTCGAGCACGCCGTCGCAGGAGGAGTTGTACGGCGACGTGGGAAGGTATCTCCACGAGTTCAGAGCGATGTTCTCCCCTGATGAGGGAATTTCGTGGTGGAGTCCCGCCTTTCTCAGTGGGGTGTCCTCGGCGGCTTACCTCATGTTTGCGCTGCCATCGGTTCTCGGGCTCGTGGCTACCTCCGTTTTCGGAGATGAAGCCGGGCTCAAAATCGTCATGTTGACAGGTGTTGCAGCTGTCTCGGTAGGAACTTACTGGCTGACATCAAAGCTGACCGGTCAGCGCTGGGTGGGGGTCTTAGCCGGGATTTTATGTTCGGTGAATGCTCAGACGATGCTGCGCGTGGCGAGTTTCGAGCACTTTAATAGCGTGGTCTGCGTGGCTTTTGCTCCATTCATCCTCTTCTCATTTCTCAAAGTCGCAGAAGAGGGATCTCTTCGCTCATCATTTGTTTTGGCGGTGTGTTGGTCTGGAATGATGCTTTCCTACGCAAAGCTGACGCTGATGTTTTTGCCTTTGGCAACGGCATTTTATGTTTGGTTGCTGATTGAACGTCGGGACCAACGAGTGGCCTTGGTGCGCGGAACACTGATCGCTCTTCTCTTGGTCTCGATCATGGCTGTGCCGCTGCTATTGCCATTGGCGCGCGAGTATCAGTGGGCTGCCGTGTTCACCTTTGACAATTTTGAGGGATGGCAACGGTCCTTCTCGATCAAAAGTTTCCTCTCAGTCTTTGATAGAGGTAACGGACTGATGGCGGGCATGCCTCCCAATTTCACTGCGGATCGTGGCCAGTTTTACCTCGGTCTGGTTGCTGTCTTGGTGATTGGGGGGATTATTTGGCAATCGCGCGCCAAATCATCCGTATGGCTTGCCTCACGAGAGGGCGGTCTGTTCCGCTTATTTTTGGGATTAGGGCTGTTTTCCCTATGGTTGGCGCAAGGGCCGTTTTCGGCTTTTACCGGATTGCAAGAGTTTTTGAAAAGCTCCAGCCAAGCGCCC
>JBILDG010000290.1:0-2581 GCA_044352715.1 Chthoniobacterales bacterium
GTCACCGGTTTCGGCGGTGGCGCCACTTCGCGGCGCGGTTGCCGGGGTGCGACAAAGTCTTGGGCCAGACAGCTTCCGGCCATCAGCAGGGCAGTGAGGAGGATTGCGAAACGTCGCATTGGGAAATCATTAAGCCCCAGTCGCCCGACCGGCAACCCAGAAAATCACTCTCGCTTTTGCCCGTGGTTCCGCGAAATCATCTTAGTCTCATGGATTATTTGTCCAAAGCCCGCCGCGTGATTGGTATCGAGGCGGATGAACTGCGCCGTTTGGCGGAAAACCTCGATGGCCAAGCCTTCGGTCAGGCGGTCGAGACCATGATGTCTTGTCTGGAGGATCGCGGCAAAATCGTCGTATGCGGTGTCGGCAAGTCCGGTCATATCGGCGACAAAATCGCCGCCACTCTCACGAGCACCGGCTCGACGGCCGTGGTTCTCAACTCCCTCAACGCCCTCCATGGCGATCTTGGTTTGGTGGCCGATGGCGACGTTGTGTTGGCCTTCAGCTATGGCGGCGAGACGGCCGAATTGCTCAACATCATCCCGCCCTTGGCTAAATTCGACGTCAAACTTATCGCTGTGACCGGCCGGCCCGATTCCACCCTCGGGCAAGCGGCCGACATTTGCCTCAACGTCGCGGTGGCCCAGGAAGCCTGCCCGCTTAATCTCGCCCCGACGTCGAGCACCACGGCCATGTTGGCCCTCGGTGATGCCTTGGCCATGGTCCTGCTCGAGGCTCGCGGGTTCAACCAAGACGACTTTGCCCGCTTTCACCCCGGCGGCAGCCTGGGCCGCGTGATCCTCAACCGGGTGAACCAGATCATGCGCAAATCCACCCAGCTTGCCGTGGTGGATGAGAAAGCAACCGTTCTCGACGCGCTCAAGTGCATCACCAAATGCCGCACCGGCGCGTCTGCGGTGGTCGGGGCTGATGGCAAACTGCGCGGCGTCTTCACCCACGGCGATTTTGCCCGTCACTACCAAGAGCATCCCGACTTGGGGGTGCAACCGGTCGGCAAATTCATGACCACAGCGCCCATCACGATCGAGGGCGACAAGCTTGCCGCCGAGGCCTTGCACATGCTAAAGACCCACCGCATCGACGATCTCATCGTGGTGGATCAAGACAACCGCCCGATCGGTGTCGTCGATTCCCAAGACCTCTCGCGCCTCCAAGGTGTCTGAGGCTCGTTCCAAACAATTCTCCAACATCCACCACGACTCTATGCCCGCTGCCAACGATCTCCGCAAAGGAATGGCCATCAAATACAACAACGACACCTACGTCGTGCTCGAGGTGCACCACCGCACGCCCGGCAACCTCCGCGCTTTCGTTCAAGCCATCATCCGCAGCATCAAAACCGGCAAATCCAGCGACGTGCGATTCAGTTCGACTGAAAAAGTCGAACTCGTCGATCTCCAGCGTCGGCCGCTCGAGTTCAGCTACAAAGACCACGAGGGCTACCACTTCATGGATCCTGAGAGCTACGAGACCATTGAATTGGACGAAACGCTGCTCGCCAGCGCGAAGGATTACCTCGTGGAGAATCTGAAAGTCGAGGTCCTCTACGCGGAAGGCCGCGCCGTCGAAGTCGAACTTCCCGCCTCAGTCACGCTCAAGGTCGTCGAGTCGCCCGAAGGCTTGCGCGGCGACACCGCGAGCAACGTGCAAAAGCCCGCCACGCTCGAGACCGGGTTGATCATCAACGTCCCGCTCTTCATCAAAGAGGGCGAGATGGTGAAGATCGACACGCGCAACGGCGCCTACATGGGGCGCGCCTGACGCGTTCCTTCCCATGACCCGACGTTCCCGTCGCCCGTCCAAGCCGCGGGGCAATCGTCTCAACACGACGTTTGCCGGAACGATGGAGGAACCGGTTGGCATTCCCGTGCGGTGGGTCAAATTTATCATCGGCCTCTTTCTGCTGCCGCTGTGCTATGTCCTTACGGCGGCCTTCTTCAGCGCACTGACCCACGCGGCCGTGCGTTACCATTTCTGGGCCACGGAAGAGTTCTGGTTTTTCGGTCTCGGCGCGGTCCTTTGGCTCATCATTTACTTTGGTCTGCCGCGTCCGCTGCTCGTCTACGTCTTCGGCCATGAATTGACCCACGCGCTTGTCGTCCTGCTCATGGGCGGACGCGTCTCGCAGTTCCGCGTCGGCCGCGATGGCGGGCACATTGTCTCCTCGAAGATCAATACATGGATCGCTCTCTCGCCGTATTTCGTGCCGATTTACAGCGTGATTGTTATCGGTCTCTATGGGCTCGGATCTCTCTTTTACGATCTCGAACCGTATCGTGCGGTGCTTTACGCCCTCCTCGGGGGCACCTGGGCGTTTCACGCCACGTTCACGCTCTCCATGATTCCGAAAGGCCAAACCGACCTCACCTACGGCGGCACATTCTTCTCCCTTACGGTCATCTACCTGATGAACCTGCTGCTGCTTTCCGTTTTGCTGATCATCGCCACGCCTTATGTCAGCTTCGGCAGCTTCGGGCGCGAACTTCTTGCCCACGCCGCCGACTTCGCCGCCGAAGCCGCCAATTTCTTCGACCTCATCCTGCGCACGGCGGGGCTGTGA
>JBILDG010000291.1:0-2572 GCA_044352715.1 Chthoniobacterales bacterium
AAGCCGTAGAGACGGGAACTGTATTTCCGCACCAAGTCGTCGAAAGCCCGAGGATCACCTGCCTGCGTGCGGGCGACCAATTCCTCGTCGCGGATTTCCGGTTCTTGGGCAGTATCAGCCATGGAGATCTTGGGAAACTAACAGACAACCCGCAACGGGGGGAAGCCGTAGTCCATTTTCAAACGCCGGGCAATCCGCGGCGCAGAGCTGTCTCCAGGAGGTTTCCCAGCGCCGCCGCCGCCACGCGACCGGTCTCGATCACCTCGGAGTGGGAGAGAGGCTCGCCCGACATACCTGCCGCCCAATTGGTCAGACAGGAAAACGCCCCCACCCGCATCCCTAAAGCCCGGGCTTGGATGGCCTCAAAAACCGTAGACATGCCGACGGCATCCGCACCCAATGTGCGCAGCATCCGCACCTCGGCTGGCGTCTCGTATTGCGGTCCGGGCATGCAGGCATACACGCCTTCGCGCAGACCAACCCCCGCCTCCACCGCCAGCGTGCGCATAGCGACACGCAAAGATTTGTCATAGACTTCCGACATATCGAAAAAATTCGGTCCTCCGCTCAACGGCGAAACACCCGTGAAGTTGATGTGATCACTCAGCATCATCCATTCGCCGGGAGCAAAGGCCGGATTGACGGAACCTGCCGCGTTGGTCAGCAAAAGAATCTTTGTCCCGAGCGATGCGATCAAACGCACATGTGCGGCCACCGCCCGGGCACTGTACCCCTCGTAATGGTGAACCCGCCCCAGAGCGAGGAGCAAGGGCACGCCGCCCAATGTTGACCCGACGAATTTTCCGGCGTGTCCCGGCACCCTCGAAGGTGGCAATCCGGGGATCTCATCGTAGGAAACTTCGAAAAGTTTTTCGCAGCTCTCGGCAAATCCCCCTAAGCCGGAGCCCAGAACGAGGGCCGCCGCGGGCTTGAATGATGCGAGCTTGGCGGGAATCTCGGGAAACTCTTCCGTCCGGGGAGTCGGAGTTTCCATGGCGAATTCAGACCGCCTTGATCAGCACCGAGGAATTGTGACCGCCGAAGCCGAAGGAGTTGCTGATGGCGACTTTGATCTTTTTTTCGCGCGCCTTGTTCGGCACGTAATCCAGATCGCACTCGGGGTCAGGGTTTTCAAGATTGATGGTCGGCGGCAGAATACCGTCGCGCATGGCCATCACACAGGCGGCCATTTCCACGGCTCCGGCGGCACCGAGCAAGTGTCCGGTCATGGATTTGGTCGAGCTGACGGCCAGCCCATGGCGAGCGTGATCGCCGAAAGCGAGTTTGACGGCTTTGGTTTCGCAAGCATCGCCGATCGGAGTCGAGGTGCCGTGGGCATTGATGTAATCGACATCCTCGGGGTTGACCTTGGCGTGATTCATCGCCATGCGCATGCAGCGTGCGGCACCCTCTCCGCCCGGCATCGGGGCACTCATGTGGTAGGCGTCGGCCGTCAATCCATAGCCGGCAACCTCACAGTAAATCTTGGCCCCGCGCTTCTTCGCGTGCTCGTATTCCTCGAGAATCAGGACACCCGCACCTTCACCCATGACAAAACCATCGCGATCTTTGTCAAACGGACGCGAAGCGCGCTCCGGTTCGTCATTGCGCAGGCTGAGGGCACGCATGGCCGTAAAGCCGGCAATGCCGACCTGCACGATACACGCTTCACTTCCCCCGGTCAGCATGACATCCGCATCACCGAATTTGATGATGCGCCAAGCCTCACCCATGCAATGGTTTGCCGTGGCACAAGCGGTCACGATAGCCATGTTGGGGCCGCGCAAACCGTGCTCCATGGAAATAAATCCGCTGGCCATGTTGCTGATCATCATGGGAATCATGAACGGCGACGTCCGGTCGGGCCCCTTGCTCAGCATTTGGCCGACCTGCGTTTCCATGGTGGTGAGCCCCCCCACGCCACTGCCGATCATGACACCGGCGCGGTCCAGATCGATGGAAGCAAGATCGAGACCTGAGTCGGCCAGACTCATCTTGGCGGCGCCGACGGCCAACTGCGTGTAACGGTCGGTGCGGCGCGCGTCTTTGGGCGTCTTGTAGAACGGCACTGGATCGTAGCCGCGCACCTCGCCGGCGATCTTGCAGTCGAACTTTTCCGTGTCGAAGGCCGAAATGTTGCCGATCCCACTGCGCCCCGCCTTGATGCTTTCCCAAAAGGTATCCAAGTCGTTACCCACGGGGCTGAGGACCCCGATACCTGTGATGACCACGCGACGCTCGTTCATATGCTGGAGTGTTTTCGTAGATTTACCGCCGGATTTTGGTGGAGCGCAAAAATTGATTCATTACCGGGCCATACCGACATTCTGCACCATCTGGAAGAGTTTACCTTCGGATTTGATGGATGGCGCAATGATGACCTCGGTCTCTTGGAATTCGCGCAAGTTGGCCGCGCCGACGTTGCCCATGCAGGTCGTGATGGCGCCGATAAGATTCTGGCTGCCATCATCCACCTCGGCGGGACCGAAAAGAATTTGCTGCAGCGAACCGGAGACTCCGACTTTGATGCGTGTGCCGCGGGGAAGGTTGGCGTGCGGAGTGGCCATGCCCC
>JBILDG010000292.1:0-2569 GCA_044352715.1 Chthoniobacterales bacterium
CTTTGGTGCCCGTTTCCTTGGAAAACTTCCCGACGGTGAAATCGCTGTAGTCACTGTCCAGGCGCTCGAAGCCCATGCTCTCGCCGCCGGGAGAACCTCCCCAGGCAATGCTCAAATCCAATCCCAGGCCTGCCATGGCAGGGTAAGAGCCATATTGTTCCAGCCAGTCGTCCACCAGGCCGAGGATGGAAGCCTGCACCTTGGGATGCAGAGGATTGAACATCGGGCCGATCTGGAACCCCTCGGGGAGCTTGGGAGCAGTGAAGGACTCGCGCACCTTGCCGTTGCGAAGCACCTGCCGCATGCCGGCATAAACCTGTTCCGGACTGCTGCCCTCCACGTAGGGCAATTGCTGATTGCTGCGCTGTCCCAGCGAAGGCAGCCACTTGACATCCAGAGTGGGCATGAGCTTCACGCCGTACCGATTCAGCGTCTGCAGTAGGATATCATACGCACCGTCGGGATGGTAACGGCGCACACTGTCCAGATAGGCATAGGGCGCCTCCGTTTTGTTGGGAAAGAGCGGGCTCGTATACCAGCAAATCGGGTAGTAATAAACATTCTGGCCGGTGTGCCGGAAAAACGACGCGAGGTTTTCGCTCGTCGTTTTCCAGACCGATAGGTCTTTGGCGTGGCGCTCGACGCCTCCCCACACGGAGGTCATGCTGGCGTCTTCGACATAGGTGCCAAAGAACCGACCCGGCTGGGCTTCGTCCGACGGTGCGATCGGTGCGAAATCAAGTTCTCCGCCGCCGACTTCAAAAATCTCAATGGCCGAGGCCGCCGCAGGAATGCCATCGATCCGCCAATTGAGGACAAAGACGGCGCAGTCTTTGTTCGCCGGCCAGAAGACCACCTCCCGGGTCTGCATCGTGTTGCTGATGCGCTGGGCCTCGCTTCCCTCGCCCCCGGTTTCAACCCCCGCCCCCTGCGGGGATTTTCCCGTGCCATCGCAAATGTCGAAGGCCATGGTGCGCGTCGCGTTGTCGGGATATTTGAAGGAGAGAATATGCGGGGCGCCCGGATTCTTGACTTCAAAGCGATAGGCAAACCACGTCTGGGTGTCCGGGGAGGTTTCCCGGTATTTGCCCAGGGGAGATTCGACCACCTTCGAGGCGGCCGAGCTGAGGAAATTCTCCCCGGGCTCCGCCGTGCAATCGATCCGGGCAATAAGCTTCTTCGTCCCCGCCGGGGCCGCTCCGCGAGCCGGTTCATCGCTCAGGCGCATGATATCAAATGCCCAGGCCGGACCCCCTTCTCCGCGCACCAGTGTAGCTTTGAGCCGGGCCGAACCGCCATCGGGCCCGATCGGGACCATCCATTTCAAATTCTGGGCTCCGCCCGCGAGTTCCATATTTTCCTGCCAGAGCACTTTCTGATCTCCATCCAACGTTTCCAAACGAACGGTGGCCGACACCTGATCCAATAACTTTGCGGGGAAGGTCACGGCCACTTGCGTGTTGGGCTTGCCGGTCACAATGCGCCTGGCGGAGGGCAGTTGATCGAAATCCAATTCCAGCGGCGCGTCCGCCCGGACCATCTCCGCGACCTCGGCGGCGGAAAGCGCGTGATCGTAACCGCGCAATTTGTCGATGACCATATGGTTCTGATTATGACCAGGCCCGCAGGCGAACTTCAGATGATTCAAGTCCCACTCCAACTTTTCCGGAGCCCTGCGCACCGCGTTTTGACCCTGAATCTTTCCGTCAAGATAGAATGCAATCTCCCCGCCCTCCTGCCATGTGAGGGCGAGATGATGCCAGCCATCCTCCGAGTGTTGCGAGTAGGGCAAAGAGCAAGTTGCGCCCTTGCCGAAATTCGCCTGGCAAATGAGATCCTCGGGAGTGAATTGAATGAGGGGCGAAAGCACCACTCCGGGCCAACCCCCGCTTTTCACTGGAGTGCGCTTGAGCCAGAAGGACAAGGTGCCCGCCTGAGGCTTGAGGACATTGGCGGGAATGGCCAGGCCGTGGTTGCCATAGATTTTCAGAGCGGAACCTTCGACGCCCGGCACAAATTCCCTGGTTCCTCCACCAACCTGGGCAGTCCCCGGGTCGATCACCTGGTCTTTCCCACCCATAAGCGCGAGGGAGTTCTCAAAATCTCCCGCCAGCACCACCCCAGCCGGCGCCGCCTGGGCAGCGGCCGGTAGAATCGACGCCAGCAAGATGGCCAGAGCCAACAAACGAGATATATGTCTATCAGTCATGGGAGGAAAGCTCCTTGCGCGGCAGCCGGGGCAGCTCGCTTTGCACACCTTTTGGCCACTCATCCTCGCCTTTGCTTGGCATGAGACAAAAGCCACCCGGACCACCGGCGTTCAGGACTTTGACGACGAAAAAGTTGTCTCCCTTTTTCAGCCGCACCGAAAGGGTTTTTTCCCGCGGAATCAACCCCGGACACGGGCGATCTCCATCCAGAACCTGCTCACCGTTCAGCCACATGATGGCCAAATCGTCCCATCCGACATGGACATCGACATCGCGATCGCTGTCGCTCGTCAGGTTGGTGATCGCATAAACAGTGGTCGGCGGGACAAAATGGAGGTTTGTATCGACGAAGCCTCCCA
>JBILDG010000059.1:0-8846 GCA_044352715.1 Chthoniobacterales bacterium
CTGAAAGAGGGGGGTGGGCCACGGCGGAAGATATCTCGCGCCGAGGCTTGGAGCGGCTTTTCTTCAAGCAACTGCAGTATCGTGCAGTTTGTGATGTCTCACCATGGGTAATATGCCCTATGCGAGAATAGGCGGAGACGTAGCCGGCAAAGAGAAAGAATGCACGCAGGACAACAAATCCTCGAGCGGCATGGGATGGCCGTAGAAGTAGCCCTGGGCGTAAACACAATGACAGTCGCGGACAAAAGCATCGTGCGCGGCAGTCTCGACACCTTCGACGAGCGGGTCGTAGCCCAAACCGCGGCAGAGTTTGATCATGCTTTGCAAGAGCGCGCGGCCGCGATGGTGTGGGGCATCGAGTTCCGTGAGAAAGGTGCGGTCGAGTTTGACGATATCAACCGGCAGTTTGGCGAGGTGTCGCAGATTGCTGTAACCGGAACCGAAGTCGTCCACGGCGATGCGGACGCCGCCCTCCCGTAATTCCTCCAAGTTGCGCACAAGAAAAGGGCTTTGCAGAAGCAGGGGGTTCTCGACTATTTCGATGATAAGTTTGGTAGGAGTGATCCGGGCATCGGTCAACTGATAGAGCCAATCCTTGGCAAATCCGGGGATGGCTAAGAGGGCGGGGGTGGCGTTGAGCCCGAGGGAAAACCCTTCCGTGGCGAGCAATTTTTGAGCCGGACTTTCGGTGCGGCAGAGACGGATGAACTCGGCAAAGACCCACCGGTCAATGAGTGGTTGGTAACGGATGCGGTCGATGGCGGGCATGAAGTCAACGGCCTGAACCACGCTTCCGTCCCGCAGGCGCATTCTCAGCAGGGCTTCTGCACCGCCGAGACGCGCGTGCTCAAGGTCCACCACGGGTTGGAAGAGGAGAAAAAAGCGATTTTCATCATAGGCTTGGCGGACCAGCAGGTTGGCATGGTGGCGCTGCTGGCGCTCGTGAAACATGGCCTCATCATAGATGAAGACCGTGGGTCCATCGGGTTTTTCCCGAGCATCGGCCTGACGCATGGCCACATCGGCCCGACGGAGGACTTCCACCGGGTGAAGCGCCTGATCATCGATGACCGTGCAACCGATGCTGGCATGGAGCCGGATTTCTTCCCCGCCGAGGTCGAAGGGAACATCCAAGCACGCGGTGATCTCAGACAACAGGCCGCGGAGCAGCGCGGTCGACCCGGTGTTGCGCAACAGAATATGAAATTTATCACCGCCGATGCGGGCGACAAAAGCGCGTCCGTCTTGGATTTTTTTCAACCGCTGGGCGGTGGCGACCAACACGCGGTCTCCGACGGCATAGCCGAAGTTGTCGTTGATTTCGGAAAGCCCATCCAAGCGGAGATGAACCAGAGCATCGCCGGGGTGATCGGCGTCGACCTGACGTATGCTTCGATCGATTTCGGCAATGAGAGGGGGGCGGTTGCCGAGTCCCGTGAGTGGATCATGGTCGGTCAGAAACCTCAGTTCCTGTGTCCTGATCTCCCGTTCGGCCATCGACAAAAAATTGGCCATCATCAGTTTGAAAAGATTTCCGAATGCCTGGTTGTCGTGGATAGGGCTGACGAGGTCGACCCGGGCAAGCACGCGGCCGGCGAACCCCAAGGGCACAAGACCGAAGTAGCTGGAGACTCCCTCTGTTTCCAAGGTCCCGCGTCGCAAGGTCTGTGCGGCGGGATGGAGAGAATTGTCCAAAGCATCCCATATTTTTTGGTGAGCTTCGCTCGGGGGATCCTCCGGCACATAGAATGCCTCGAGTTGGTTCTCCCCGCGAAATCGTTGGACGCGGGCGTGCACTCCGCCGAGAAGCGGGCCGTATTGACCGATAAGATTGTCGATCAAACCGTGGAGCGGACCGGTTTTGGCGGCGAGACTCGAGATGGCGCCGGGTAATTCACCGTCCAACGCGCGGCCGTAGATCAGGTGTTTCTCGAGAATGATGGCATGCCGCTCCGACTCGACGACATCCATGGCTATGCGGGCGATATGACGCAGCATTTCGATCTGTTCGGCAGTCAACTCCCGGGCTGTACGATCCATCACGCAAAAACTGCCGAGAGGAAGTCCGTCCGGCGTGAGCATGGGAACACCGGCGTAGAACCGGATATAGGGCGGACCGGTCACCAGTGGGTTGCCGGAGAAGCGTTCATCGTTCATGGCGTCCGGCACGATAAAGGCGGGCCCTGTTTCGAGGATGGCGTGAGCACAAAAGGCGATTGATCGGTCGGTTTGCTTGTCTTCGAAGCCATGCGTGGCCTTGAACCACTGGCGGTCGCGGTCGACGAAAGAAATGGCCCCGAGCGGGGTTCCGGTGACGTACGACGCGAGGGCGATCAGATCGTCAAAGGCCGCTTCGGGGGCGCTATCGAGGATCTCGTAATCCTGTAACCTAGCCAGACGTTCACTCTCCCGCGGATGGGGTGGTGCCGGCACGGCGCCTTTCGTCAGTAGCAACGTGTTGGATGGCAAAGGCTGGGTGGGCATTATGTTGTTTGGGTCTCGTGTGGCCTTGTGGCTGGTTGCTGGCCCGAGGAGGTTTCTTGGCGGCGAATGACGGGAACCCGGGAGTTTGTAGATCCCGAATTAGTGTTTCCGACGCTTGGTTGATCGGGCGTTAAGAATTCCCTCCCGGCCACCTCGATACAGTTGCGCCCCTGTTGCTTTGCGCGATAGAGGGCATTGTCGGCCTGTTTGAGGAGCTCTGCGGTGGTACGACCATGTTCCGGAAAAAAGGACAGGCCTACTGAAATATCAACGCCGGGAAGAGTCTGGCCGTTGAGTCTCAAGGAAAGCTGACGCACGGATTTACGGAAGCTTTCTATCTTACGTTTTGCTTGGTCTGGTCCGGTTTCGGGCATGACTACAACAAATTCTTCTCCGCCGTAGCGACAAGCGACATCGCTGCCTTGCCGGAAACTTTCCATCAGCTCGGCGATCGCTTTCATGACCGCATCCCCCGCATCGTGACCGAATTTGTCATTATAGTCTTTGAAATGGTCGATATCCAAAAAGGCGAGCGCCATCGGCTTTTGCAGACGCGTCATGCGGCTGATTGAGCGATCGACTTCTTCCTCCATGAAGCGGCGATTGTAGAGGCCGGTCAGCGGGTCGCGAATCGAGAGCGATTGCAGGCTTTCGCGTAAGCGGAGGTTGGCCAAGGCGAGACTGATGTTGTCTGCTGCCGCATTGGCGAGTTGACGGATGCGCTGCAGATCGTGGGGAGGCGATTCGATTCCGTCGAAAACAATATGCACAATGCCCAGAGCGCGGCCGTGGGCTTGGAGTGGAATGCAAAGGTAGGTGTTTTTTTCAGCCAGAGCACGGCAGGGAGGGTTAAGCGATTCTTCCAAGCCGATGTCGTGCATGCGGCCGCGTCGCAACGCCCAGCAATCGGAGGGCGATATCGTGCTGCTTTTCCATGTGTTGTTTCCCCACGCAGAGGTTTCGAGCAGCATCGTTGCAGTCGTCTTAAGGATAAGGATGCGACCACAGGTTTTCGGGAAAAGCTTTTCCAACGTCGTCGTAATGACGGGGAACGCTTCGCTCTCCGTGGAGCAGGACTGGAGAAGGTTATTCATCTCGCTCAGCAGAGTCACTTCATGGTTGGTTGTTTCCAGCTCTTGCTGCGAGCGCTTGAGTTGGGTGACATCACGGGCCGCGGCAAAGACCCCGGCCACGCGCCCCTCGTCATCACGGTAGATGCTGGCGTTGTAAAGCACCTCGGTCTCGGCTCCCGTGGTATGGCGAAGGACAAGAGGGTAGTCGCTGACCTGGCCTTCTGAAAAAACCTTCTGATAGCCCTCGCGAGCTTTCTGCGGATCGGTGAAATAGTCTGAAAAGTCGCTGCCGATAAGCGTTTCACGGTTATACCCGGTGGCTAACTCGGTGGCGCGGTTGACGTCCATGATCTTGCCATCCGGGCTGATGGTGAGAAGGGGGTCGAGACTGGCTTCGAGCAAGTTGCGGGAATACTGCGAGGTGCTGAGCATCCGGTGCTGCAAGGCGCGCTCTTTCGAGAGGTCGCGAAATACAAAAAAAACACCTCCCATCGAGCCATCAGCGTGTTGAAAGCGGTTGAAGCAAAATTCCAGTTCAAGCTTTTTGCCGGTGGGTGATGGCCAGGCAACGGTGCAAGTCGCCGTCGCCCCAAACTTGAGAGCATGCTCAAAAAGCCCGCCCGTCTCTTCGGGAATTGCGAAGAAGCTGAGAAAGTCGCGCTGTGGCATCTCCTCAAGCGAGAGCTCGGCCAAGCGGCGCGCGGCGGCATTCATGTAGCGGATCTTGCCGTTCAGTCCGATGATACCCATCGGAAGAGAGCACTCTTCCATTGTTTCAAAGGTTCCCGGCGATTGGGCGGTTTTGGTTGATTGCCCCACCGCGTGAGAGTTATGTCCGTTTCCGCAGCTCCGGAGTTTATCAGCAGGGTGGGAATGCTTGGTTTTGCCGCCGTTTTTCCCCCGTCTCTTGGGGTGAAGCGATCGAGGGTTGGAGTGCATGGCTGAAATCCGAGCAGGTTATCGACTGCAAAATACGCCAGAGGACTGCAGATAGCTCTGGGGTGAACGCCCCACAGGAACGGGAACGCAACAGCCGGATGAGAGCGTCCGTTTGCTTACCATACGCGAACTTGCGCACAGAAAAACACACAGGGTTGATACCAACGCCGCTTTAACTTTATACGGTTTACCGGGCAGCTACGGAGCAGCGCAAAGCCAGGTTCAGGCTTTGGAGTAAACTTCGGCTCCCCGCGCGACAAACTCCTGAGATTTATCCTCGAGGCCTTGCCGCAGGGCTTGGTCCTCGCTGAGCCCTTTCTCGGCCGCATATTTACGTACATCCTCGGTGATTTTCATCGAGCAGAAGTGCGGGCCGCACATCGAGCAGAAGTGGGCCGATTTGGCGCCCTCCTGCGGGAGAGTTTCGTCGTGGAATTCGCGGGCGGTCTCGGGGTCGAGGCCGAGGTTGAACTGGTCTTCCCAACGGAATTCAAAGCGGGCCTTCGAGAGAGCGTTGTCACGGTATTGTGCGCCGGGGTGGCCCTTGGCCAAGTCGGCGGCGTGGGCGGCGATTTTGTAGGCGATGACACCATCTTTAACATCTTTCTTGTTCGGCAGGCCGAGGTGTTCCTTGGGCGTGACATAGCAGAGCATCGCGCAGCCATACCAACCGATCATGGCGGCTCCGATGCCGCTGGTGATGTGATCGTAGCCGGGCGCGATGTCGGTGGTGAGCGGTCCGAGCGTGTAGAACGGAGCTTCGTGGCACCACTCAAGCTGTTTGGCCATATTTTCCTCGATCATGTGCATCGGCACGTGGCCGGGACCCTCGTTCATCACTTGCACCCCTTTGGCCCACGCACGCTCGGTCAGTTCGCCCTGCACTTCGAGTTCGCCGAACTGGGCTTTGTCGTTGGCGTCGGCAATCGAGCCGGGGCGGAGTCCGTCGCCGATGGAGAAAGAGACATCATAGGCCGCCATGATGTCGCAAATGTCGTCCCAGTGGGTGTAGAGAAAATTTTCCCGGTGATGGGCCAGGCACCATTTCGCCATGATGCTACCGCCGCGGGAGACGATGCCCGTCATGCGCGAAGCGGTGAGCGGGATGAAGCGCAAGAGCACGCCCGCGTGGATGGTGAAATAGTCGACACCTTGCTCGGCTTGCTCGATCAGCGTATCGGAGAAAATCTCCCAGGTGAGTTCCTCGGCCTTGCCGTTTACTTTTTCGAGAGCTTGGTAAATCGGCACGGTGCCGATGGGCACGGGAGAGTTGCGGAGGATCCATTCCCGCGTGGCATGGATGTTTTTGCCGGTGGAAAGATCCATCACGGTGTCCGCCCCCCATTTGGTGGCCCAGCGCATTTTCTCGACCTCCTCCTCGATCGAAGACGCGACGGCGGAGTTGCCGATATTCGCGTTGATTTTCACGAGGAAATTGCGGCCGATGATCATCGGTTCGAGTTCGGGGTGGTTGATGTTGGCCGGGATGATGGCGCGACCTGCCGCGACTTCGGAACGTACGAATTCCGGAGTGATCTCCGCCGGGATCCGCTGGGGGAAGCGGCGGAAAACGCCGGGGGTGTAAGGTTGATCGGCGAGTTGGCTCGAACCGGCGTGTTGTTTACCGGGATCGTTCCGGACGATATCCGAGGACAGGTCGGCCATTCGGGCACGCCCCATGTTTTCACGGATGGCAATGAATTCCATCTCGGGGGTGATGATGCCTTGGCGGGCATACCAGAGTTGGCTGACCGGATGACCGGCGGAGGCGCGGAGGGGTTTGCGGCGGAGACCCGGAAACTCTTTGAGGGCCGAGGCTTTGCGGCGGGCGCCGGCGTGCTCGGCATGTGTCGGGGAAAGATACCCGTTGTCTTCGGGGCGGACGGCGCGGCCATCGTATTCCGCGACATCGCCGCGGGCGGTGATCCAATCGTGACGCAGAGCCGGCAGGCCTTTTTCGACATTTCCGTGGAAACTTTCGTCGCCCCATGGGCCGCTGGTGTCATAGACCCGCACGGGAGGGTTGGGCTCGAGTTGTCCCGAAAAGTTTTTGGTCGGGGCGAGAGAGATTTCGCGCATGGGCACGCGAACGGCCGGGTGGGTCTCGCCATGCACGTAGACGCGGGAGCTGTTGGGCAGGGAGTTGACCGGGATGGAGCCAGTGGCAGCGGGGTCGGAAATCATGATCGTGGATGTTGCGGGGCAGGGAATGCACCGGACCAGAATTTCTCCGCTCCCTGCGCCGGCATGACCCGGATCAGGTTCGAAGGGTCACTTGCCGCCGCGCGGTAAGACTCTCAGCCCGAAGGCTCCCCTGCTGGCGAAAGTTTGCGGGGGGGGGATGTCCGAGGCAAGGCTCGAATCAATCTTCGTGGAAGCGTTTCGCGACAAGTTCCTCGATCTCGCGGAGGAATTTTTCGGCATCGGCTCCGGCGGCGGAAACGCGGAGTTTTGAACCGTGACCGGCGGCCAGCATCATCAGACCCATGATGCTTTTGCCGTTGACTTCTTCACCGTCTTTTTCAACCCAGACATCGGCTTTGAAGCGGTTGGAGGTTTTGACGAACAAGGCAGCGGGACGCGCATGGAGGCCGTAACGGTTCATGATGACCAACTCACGGGTGATGCGGCTTTCACCGTTGGCAGATTTTTTCGAAAGAATTCCCATCCGTTCAGTCTTTGGCCTCCATCATTTTAATGAGCTTTTCGTTGAATTCCAGAGCGCTGTTGGTGCCGAGGGATTTCAGTTTTTGGTCCAAGGCAGCAACCTCTACCAAACGTCCGAGGTCGCGGCCCATGCGGACAGGGATAATGACATGGGGCACGGAAATGCCAAGAATCTTGTATTCATGCCGATGGAGGCCGTGACGGTCGACGTCCTCCATCTCCCGCCAGTCTTTGAGGGTGACCACGAGATCGAGGGTTTTTTCGGGACGGATGCTGCTGATGCCGAAAATGGCGGCCACGTTGATGATCCCGATTCCACGCACTTCCATGTGAAAGCGGGTCAGCTCGGAAGAGGTGCCGATGAGGCGCTTGCCTTCGAATGAGCGGAAGCGGGTAATGTCATCGCTGACGAGGCTGTAGCCGCGTTCAAGGAGGCTGAGAACGCACTCGCTTTTGCCGATGCCGCTGGCGCCGCGGATCAGGGTGCCGATGCCCATGATATCGACCATACTGCCGTGCTCGCTCTGGCGCGGGGCAAAAACCAGCTCCAGTGCGATCGTGGCGGCGTTGATGAAATTCATCGTGATCATCGGGGTGCGGAACACGGGGATGTCGGCACTGGCTGCGAGGCGTTCGATAAGCGGGGAGACTTTGGCTTTGCGGGCCAGGACGAGGCAGGGCATGCGGGAGGCAAAAAAGCGGCGCAGGCGCTCCTCGCGTTCGCGATTTGTGAGGCTTTGCAGATAACTCAGCTCGGCGCTGCCGATAACTTGGATGCGCTTGTCGGCGAAGTAGCTGTAGAAACCGGAAAGCGCAAGACCGGGACGATTGACGGTCGGTTCGCCGATTACGCGGTCCAGGCCGGCTTCGCCGGAGACCAGCTCGAGTTCAAGCTCGTCGGCGTGTTTCTGGTAAAAATCGCCGACCGTGACCGGAGTGTTTTTGGGGGTGGGAGGCACGGGATTTACATCTGGAAGCTTTCGCCGAGGTAAAGCTTGCGGCTGACGGGGTCGTTGAGAAGGAAATCTTTGGAGCCTTCGCTTTCCACGCGTCCTTCAAAGATCAGATAGGCACGATCGACGATGGAGAGAGTCTCGCGGACGTTGTGGTCGGTGATCAGGATGGCGAGGCCAGCCTCTCGCAGATTCGTGATGATCTGCTGGACGTCGAACACGGCGATCGGGTCGACGCCGCTAAATGGCTCGTCGAGCATGAGCAGGGACGGGTTGGTCACGAGCGAGCGGGCGATGGTGAGGCGGCGTTTTTCACCGCCGCTCAAGGTGAGGGCCTCGTTTTTGGCGATATGCTCGATGCCGAATTGATGCAGCAATTCCTCGCAGCGGGCTTTGCGCTCGGCCTTGCCGAGGTCGGTCGTCTCGAGGATGGCCATGATGTTTTGCTCGACGGTGAGTTTGCGGAAGATCGACTCCTCCTGCGGCAAGTAGCCCATCCCGGCGCGGGCGCGCTTGAACATGGGCAGTCCGGTCACATCTTTGCCGTCGAAAAAGACACGGCCGGAATTCGGCCGGACCAAACCGACGATCATATAGAAACTAGTGGTTTTGCCGGCGCCGTTGGGGCCGAGGAGTCCGACGACTTCACCGCGCCGCACGTTGATATCCACACCGTTGACCACAGCGCGTCCGCCGTAGATTTTTACGAGCTGTTCGGTTTGCAGCAAGG